>CAMDKB010000082.1 GCA_945901195.1 Rhizobium sp. Q54 | reverse complement strand
TGCCGTCAAAACAATTTTGATATCGAGACCAGACCAAAACCCCGGATTTGTGCGTCAGGTGAATGTGTTACCGTTAGCCCAAACCCAAACGTTGGGACACCAGTGAAATGACACAAAGACACAAACGACATTGGCTTAATCAAACAGGCTCGAAACACTTTCTTCTTGCGCGGTCCGGCGCACAGCTTCTCCGAGCAATTCGCTTACCGAGATCACGCGGATGTTTTTAGACACTCGTACGGCGGCTGTTGGCTCAATCGTGTCGGTTACGACCAGCTGTTTGATCTTAGATGCCGAAATCCGCGCGACGGCTCCACCCGACAGAACACCGTGGGTAATATAGGCATAAACGTCTTTTGCGCCCTGCCCCAGCAGCGCTTCGGCTGCATTGCAAAGTGTGCCGCCGGAATCCACGATGTCATCGACGAGAATGCAGCTTTTGCCTTCCACATCGCCAATGATATTCATCACCTCCGATTCGCCAGCGCGCTCGCGGCGTTTGTCGACGATAGCTAGCGGCGCATCGATGCGCTTGGCAATGGCGCGCGCACGCACCACACCTCCAACGTCAGGCGAGACGACACAGACATTCGACAGATCGAGATGCTCCTTGATGTCGCGTGTCATCACCGGCGCGGCAAACAGATTATCCACCGGCACGTCAAAAAAGCCCTGGATTTGGCCCGAGTGCAGGTCGACCGTCAGCACCCGGTCAGCCCCTGCTTCGGTAATCAGATTCGACACGAGTTTGGCGGAGATCGGCGTACGCGATCCCGTTTTGCGATCCTGCCGGGCGTAACCGAAATACGGCAGAACCGCAGTGATGCGCTTGGCGGACGCCCGGCGCAGCGCGTCCGTCATAATCAGCAATTCCATAAGATGGTCGTTCGCTGGAAAAGACGTCGACTGGATGATGAAAGTATCCTCGCCGCGCACATTTTCCTGAATTTCGACAAAGATCTCCATGTCGGCAAAACGGCGAACCGAGCATTTCGTCAACGGCAGCTTGAGATAGGCCGCGATACCCTCGGTGAGCGCAAGATTGGAGTTTCCCGCCAGAATTTTCACCGCTCACCTCTGTGCTGCAACCATCGCCGGCCCGCTCATAGCAAGCCACACAGGCCGGAACAATATCGCCCGGACGCTCAAAGTGAATCATTCACCGTTATTGACTGCATGCGACAATGCAGCGACACTTATGGAAATAACTGAACGTCAACGCTGCGGTGAATAGGCAAGTGTGCCCGCACCGGAGCCGCCATGGCCCGTCGGCGCGAGATCGGTTGCGACCACTTCGCCGCGCCGGCCAGCAGCGGCGATGGCCTCAGGTGTATGGGTCAAGAATGCTGCAATTTCATCGGCGCTGCGGCCCGCAATGGTGGCAAGCGTCTTCTCGTCCACTACGCTCCAGGGATCGGCGGCATTGCCCTTGATGATGATTTCATCTTCTACGCGTTGCATCCGGCGGCGGCCGGAATCATAGACATCCCACACATAGGCCACTGCAATGCCCGCATCTGTCGCATAGGCGCTCATATCGCCGCGAATGAGATAATTCGCCTTGGCTGCCTCATCGGACGAGATATTCCGGGCGCCGAGGGCCTGCGACATGTATACGGCAAACCGGGCGCCAACCTGAGCAGGCGCTCCACCAAGATTGACGAACGCCACAGTGGCGCCCGCCGGGCTCACACCGGGACGGGCTGCAATACGCGAGGCGTTCTGGGCTGGCGCAACGTTCCCCTGCACCTGCGGCAATGTATCGACACATCCCGCCAGACAGGCAGCAAGCAAAGCGCTCGCAGTGAGGCCCACAACACGACGTGGCAGAAATTTTCCGTTCAAATCATTCCGCCGCATCGCTTGAACGCCTATCCACCGGGCGCTCGCCGCCCATTCGTTGACAAAAAGTTAATCCGAAAGCGTGGCCGGGTCCAGTGAAGATCGGCTCGCACGCCGCAAGCAAACGATCGCTGTGACGCGAATGCGACATAAGCGACTTCAGCGACCGTAAAACGAAGGCTGCGTAAGCGTCACTTCCATTCCAGCAGATTGAACATGAAGCCTTCCGGCTTTTTCGTTCCTGACACGGAAATTTTCAGATCCTTGCTGTGGGCGAGCACAGACGCCAGCGGCATGACGGGCATTGAATACCGTTCATCGTTCACCTTGTCGAACATGCGGCGATAAATGGCTTCGCGTTTGGCCCGATCGAGTTCCCGCCCGCCTTCCTCAAGCAATTTTGCCAGCTCCGGGTCGGCGTTATAATTGCGGTCGCCGGGCTCGTAGAAGAAGCCTGCAGTGGAATCGACATCCGCGACGCCTCCACCATTGTCCCACAACACCATGTAAGCAGGAAGTTCACCCGCAGCCCGCTTTTTGACGAAGGCAGCCACGGTGAGTGTTTCCAGCGTTACGTTCACCCCAATTCGTCGCAATTGGCCCGCCGCCGCTTCTGCGGCGTAGCGCGCTGCGCCCCAGGTCGTGATCGTGAGGTTAAAACCATTGGGAAAACCTGCCTCGGCGAGCAGTTTTTTCGCCATATCTGGGTTGAACGAAGGCGGCTCATTGGAAACCGCGCACCCCAGGTGCCAGGGATGGCACATGGAATTCTGCAATGGCATGGCCGCAATTTCCGGTGGCTGAAGCGCTTTGGTAAGCGCCGCCCGGTCTATGCCACGCAACACAGCTTCGCGTACACGCTTGTCCTTGAAGTGATTGAAGCCCGACCGATTGGCGGCATCCAGTGCGATGTAGACGAAAGAAATGGACGGCCGGACGGAAACTTCAATCGCGGGATTGGCTTTCAACTGATCGGCGATGTCGGTCGGCACATCGTAGATCAGATCGACATCGCCAACCATCAATTGCGCTGTCCGGGTCTGCTCATCAGGCATCGGAATGATAACAATACGCTCGATTTTGCCCGGCTCCTGACCCGGCCCACCATGCTTGAAGTCCGCATTGCGCTGCAGGATGACGCCTTTGGTCGAATCAACCATCACCGCCTTGTAAGGCCCGGTACCGATAGGTGCGCGACCGAATTGCGATTTGTCCGGCGATTTGGAATGCGCCTTCGAGGGCAGGATCGGGATTTGCGGCACGACGCGCGACATGAACGGCGCGTGGGGTGCTTTCGTCTTGATTCGGACCGTGTACTGGTCGATTTTCTCGACGCCGGTTATCTGGCCATAGCGCGTTTCCTTGAAACGGAAGCGCACATTGGGATCGATAACAAAATTGACAGTGTAGACGACATCGTCCGCATCCAGGGGCTGACCATCGTGGAATTTGACATCCTTGCGCAGACGAAATTCGACGGTTAGCGGATCGATCTGCGTCCAGGATTCAGCAAGGCTGGGCACCACTAGCCGCTTGTCGGAATCATAGGCGGCCAGGCTGTCGTAGATCACCCGATCCATCAGATTGGCCTGTGGCTGCGGATCGAAGATTGCATCAATGACAGAGATCGGCTGCGCAACGCCGATGCGCAGCGTGTTCTTGGCCTTCTGGGCCAAAGCGGGGAGCGCAACGCTCAAAGCGCTCACGGCTGTCGCTGCGAACAAGATTTTCCTGGTAATTGAGAACTTCATGCCTGTCTCCTGCCCTGTCCGGATACGTCTCACGCAACTGCCCGGCGCAGCCATCGCTTTGCACTGACCTTAGACGATGACGGCAAAGCGCACCAGATAGGGACAGTGCGACAGCTTTACTGGCCAGGGGGATCGTCGGCACAGGAACGCGGTACGGAATCGCGGGTTGACGCCCGCAGGGCCAGACAGCAATCTCCACACCCAGCAGAAACGCAAAATTCGGAGGACGCATATGAGCGAGGACATGGGCATCAAGGTGGGGGCAGGCGCTACGCGCGTCACGGCAGGACCCGCCGGGCCGCAAGCACGGCGCGGCGCCAACTCCAGCGATCTCGACACCTGGCTCGAAAAGGCCGAAGCCATGGGCGAACTCAAACGCATCACAGCCGAAGTGGATTGCGATCTTGAGGCTTCGACGCTCACTTACCTGGTGGGCGCAACGAAGAGTCCCGCCCTGCTGTTTGAGAATGTGAAGGGACACCCGGGCCAGAAACTTCTTTACAACATGATCGGCTGCAATCTCTCGCGCTTCTGCCTGATGATTGGCGAAGACATGGTGGAGCATCCGCTCGACGCCGTGCGCGCACTGCAGAAGAAAATGGGCAAGAAAATGCTCCCGAAGGAGGTCGCCGCGGAATCGGCAATTTCGAGCCAGAACATCTGGAATGGCGACGAAATCGATATCCGCAAATTCCCGGCCCAGCGCATGTGGCCACTTGATGGCGGGCTCTATCTGGGCACCGGCGATGCCGTGATCACCAAAGACCCGGAAAGCGGCCGTATCAACATCGGCACTTACCGCATGATGGTGAAAGGCCCGCGCGAAATTGGCGTCTATACTTCACCCGGCAAGGATGGTGGACTCGACCGCGACAAATGGTGGAAAATGGGCAAGCCCATGCCAATCGCCGCCGCATACGGTATTGATCCCCTGCTGTTCATGGTCGCCGCCACGAGCTTCCCCAAGACAGAAAGCGAATACGAATATTATGGCGGCATAGCCGGTGCGCCGATCGAGGTGTTCACCAGCGACCTCACCGGCCTGCCGCTGCCCGCCGGCGCGGAAATCATTCTGGAAGGCTTTCTTTATCCCGATGAGACCTTTGCAGAAGGGCCCTTCGGCGAATTCACCGGCTATTACGGACGCCCGAGCGGCGCAACGCCCTATATGCGCGTCGAGCGTGTGCGATTCCGCAACAACCCGACACTCACATGCGCACTGATGGCCGATAGTCCCGCCAACGAAGCTGGCCTGTTCTGGGCCGCGCTGCGTTCGGCGGCCATCTGGGCCGATCTTGAAAAAATGGGTGTGCCGGGCATTCAGGGTGTGTGGTCCATTCCCGAAGCCGCCGGCTGGGGCATGACGGTTGTGTCCGTGAAGCAGATGTATGCCGGCCATGCGCCACAGGTGATGGCGCTTGCTGCGCAATGCGTTGCAGGGGCGTATTTTGGCAAATACGTCATCGTGGTCGACGACGACATTGATCCCACCAATATCGGTCAGGTCTTATGGGCAATGGCGACACGTTCGCGACCGGCCCATTCCATCGACATTCTGCGCGAAACCTGGAGCACCTTCCTCGACCCCTCGCTCAACCCGCCAGATTCTCGCCCGTGGGGCTCAAAGGCCTTGATCAACGCCTGCATGGACTATCGCTACATCAAGACATTCTCAAAGCGCACCAAGCTGTCTGAAGACATGTACAATCAGGTCGCAGGGCGCTGGAACGAATTCGGCTTCGAAGGCAAAGCGCCTCCCGTGAGTGTGTTCGAAGACGCAAAGACTTTGGGAAAAGAGGGTTAAGTCAACGCTTCTCGCACGGGTTTAACACCTGACCGCGCAAGGCCTGCTATGTCATGGGTGGCAATTGTCACCCGTGTCCCCTTGCTGTTGCGGAGATCAGGCCGTCACGCTCGGCATCTGCGCGTGTCAATCGAGCAACCTTGCAACAAGGTAAGCTCCAGTTCCGCCCCCTCCTCACGGATGCACATCCTCCGTGAACCAGTCCGTCGGCAGATCGTGCCCGATACCCTGCTCTTTTGCACGCTTGTAGACCACTGCGCCTGCCGCCGCGAATTGATAGCCGAGGCCGAGGTTATTTAAAAAGCAGGTAATTTCGCTATCCGAAGTCCGTCCCGGCACACGCCCGGCAATCACTTCCGGCAAGGTCGGCAGTTTCCTGAAATCGATTTCAGACGCCACCTGCCAGCCCATGTTTTCCTTGTCTTCGGGCAGCTCCAGCCCCTTTGACACGGTGTGAATGGGCTTGCCGTCATGGGTATGAACCACCACACGATCTGCGCGCAGAATGGCGGCAGGCTCAACTTCCGGGCGCTTGATTGAACTCAGATGCATGCCCTCGTGCAGCCAGCGCTCAAAAAACACGGCATCCACCGTATTGGTCGAACACATCACGATATCAGCCCCGACGATTGCATCTTCCGTTTGCGCGACAGGCACAACTCCAATGCCCAGAATTTCGCTCATTTCCGCAGAGAATTTCTCGCGATTGTCCTTGTTGGGGCTGAAGCAGCGGATGCTCTTGATGTCCCGCACTGTGCAAGCGGCCATAAGTTGTGTACCGGCCTGCCATCCCGAACCCAGAATGCCAATACGGCTGGCGTCCTGCCGCGCCATGTACTTGATGCCCAGACCGTTGGTCGCCCCCACGCGAATGCGCTGCATGACGCCGTCCGGAAAAATGGCCAGCGGTTCGCCCGTTTCGGTGGAAAACAACAACACAAGCCCCGTGTAGCGCTGGTTCGGTGCGGCGGGGACTTTCACACGGCGAACGTTGTTGCCGATCTTGGGCCAGGTCAGAATATCCGAATTGATCCGCACCGCGCCGACCCCTAGCGCCGGAACCACCCCGTCCATGGATTTCAAACTGTAGAGCGCGTCCTGACGGCCTGTCGGCGTGATCGTATCCGAACGCGTGCGCGTCACCCCGCGGCCATCCGCCAGGTCCACATAGGCTTCCTCCAGCGCCGCAATACAATCTGGCATGGTCAGGAGCTTTTCAACGTCCGCATTGGAAAGGATCAGCGTCATCTTCTGCCTGCTGTTTGGGAAATCCGCTCTCTTTTCCCGATAGACCCTGCCGCCCGGTTCCGCAATCGTCCGGGATTTTACAAAACTTTACGCTTGGAGAGTTCACCAGACATATTGAGGAAATTTCAGCTGGTTAAATAAGTATGCGCTTAATCCTGGCAGGCGCAAAAAGGCAGGGTGCACCTTGACAGAATCGCCAAATTCATAAAATGAATGATCATTCGTTTTTTATTGTTGCGCCGCAACATGGAGAGGATATGCCCAAGCTTTCCGAAAGCCAGCAGGAGATGCGCAGGACCCGAATTCTGGATGCAGCGGAAATCTGTTTCGCCCGCGCCGGATTTCACCGCACGACCGTGCAGGATATCTGCAAGGAGGCGGGTGTAAGCGCTGGCGCCCTCTATATCTATTTCGGTTCGAAGGAAGCCCTGATCGAGGGAATTTCCAGCCGTTCGCGCGAAGAAGTTCTCGAAGCATTTGACAAGCTCCGCCAGCCGCAAGACTTCGCTTTGGCCCTGGGCCAGGTGATGCACGAATGCATATTGTCGAGGCCGGCCCATAAATCAGTCTTGTGGCTGGAAATAAGCGCCGAAGCGACACGAAATTCCGCCATCAGCGCGACCCACCACAATTGCGAACGGCACATCTGCGAAGAGCTGATCACGCTGCTGCAAGGCGCAACCCGTGAAGGCTGGATCGCACCGGTGCTCCCGATCCCGGACATTGTCGCCGCGATGCTGGTGATTGCCGACGGGCTATTCCTTCGGCGCGCCGTCGACCCACACTTCGACGCAGCGGGAACGGGCCAGACCATACTGACAATGCTGGCCGGATTGATTCATCCTATCGTGGCTCAACCAGCCGCTGCGACATCGATTAACCGGACGGCAGCGGAGGCCGTATAATGTTGAAAATATTTCAAATGTCCCCCCGCACGACTTTGGTGCTGATCACAGCGCTTGCCCTTGCCATGCCAGCAGCCAATGCCCGCGCCAGCGAAACAAAAACTGCAACACCTCCAGTCGCCGCAACTGTAACAGTCACGTCCGCGGTTCGCAGCGAAGTTGTGGAAGCTGTCACTGTCACCGGCACGCTTGTCCCCAGAATGGAGATTCTGATCGGACCGGAAATCGAAGGTCTGCGAATTATCGAATTGCTTGCCGAGGAAGGCGACAAGATCGCCAAGGGACAAGTGCTCGCAAGGCTTTCGCGTGATCAGCTCGACGCGCAATTGGCCCAGTCGGATGCCGCCATCGCCAAGTCAGATGCAGCCATCGCGCAGGCGCAGAGCCAGATCAACCTCACCCAGGCCAACGCAACATTTACGGGCCAGGATTTGCAGCGCGCGCAGACATTAATGAAGAGCGGCAATACCACCCAGGCCATAGCTGATCAGAAGATCGCCGCTGCCCGCACGGCACAGGCACAAGTGCAAGCTGCAAAGGACGCAGTGACCGCCGCCCAAGCCGACAAAAAGAACTTGCAGGCCCAGCGCTCGGAACTAATGGTTCGCATATCACGGTCTGAAGTGCGCACACCTGCAGCCGGTATCGTATCGCGCCGCACTGCGAAGCTTGGCGCGGTCGCCAGCGCCGTGGGCGAGCCCATGTTCAGGATCATTGCGGACGGCGAAATTGAACTCGATGCAGAAGTGCCAGAACAACGCCTGCTGGAACTGAAGGAAGGACAGGGCGCCGATGTGATCCTTGCCGATGGATCTAAAGTCGAAGGCAAGATACGCCTGCTTTCACCTGAGGTTGATCGTACGTCGCGGCTGGGCCGCGTGAGAATCGCTTTGCAGAGCGAAGGCAAGGCGCGCATTGGCTCATTCGCGCGCGCCTCGATTGAATTGCGCCGCTCCATGTCCGTCACCGTGCCCTCAAGTGCAATCATTTATGATGGCGGCAAAACCAGCCTGCAGACTGTCGCCAACGGCGCAGTAAAAACAAGGGCTGTCGAGGTCGGCCTCATCACCGGCGGGAGAGCAGAAATTCTCAAGGGAATCGACTCGGGCGAAACAATCGTTGTGCGCGCCGGGCCGTTCCTGCGGGACGGAGATGCCGTGACGCCGGTAACGGCAAAGGAACAGCGCTGATGAATATTTCCGCCTGGTCCATTCGCAACCCCATACCGTCTATCGTTCTGTTCGTGGTTTTGACGCTGCTGGGCGTGTTCTCTTTCGCGCAGCTTCCGATCACGCGCTTTCCGAACATCGACATTCCCATCATCCAGATCATGGTCCGCCAGCCCGGCGCGGCGCCCTCTGAACTTGAATCCCAGATCACGAAAAAAATCGAGGACGCTGTCTCGGGCGTCACCGGCATCAAGCACATCATATCTGCGATTTCCGATGGCCTCTCTCAGACGACTGTGGAATTCCGCATCGAGGTCAATACAGACCGCGCGCTCAATGATGTGAAGGACGCCATCGCCAAGGTGCGAGCGGACCTTCCGCGCGGCATTGAAGAACCCGTCGTATCGCGGCTCGATATTGTCGGACTGCCGATTGTAACGTTTGCTGTTTCCTCCAACGACAAGACTCTGGAAGAGGCGTCGTGGTTCGTCGATGACGTCATCGCGCGCAGATTGCAAGGCATCAAGGGCGTAAGCTCTGTGCCGCGCATCGGCGGTGTGGACCGTGAAGTCCTTGTCGAACTCGATACAGACAGGTTGCTGGCTCAGGGCATTACTGCAGGCGACGTCAACCGCCAGTTACGCGCGACCAACATTGATCTTGCCGGTGGGCGTGGTGAAATCGCCGGACGCGAACAATCCATTCGCACCCTGGCCGGCGCGCGCACGATTGATGAACTCGCCGCGACCAAGATCACCCTCCCGGGCGGACGGCAAGTTCGGTTGTCCGACATTGCCAGGATCACCGATACAGCAGCCGAACAACGTCGTTATGCGCGCTTCAACGGCCGTCCTGTTGTCGGCTTCGGCGTCACACGCGCCGTAGGCGCCAGTGACGCAGTGGTCTCAAAGGCGCTGGACCAGAAGCTGGACGAAATCCGCAAGGAACACCCGAACGTTGCGATCAACAAGATCGATTCCAACGTCAATTACACTGTCGGCAATTATGAATCAGCCATGGAGACACTGGTGGAAGGCGCATTGCTCTCCATTCTTGTCGTGTTCATCTTCCTGCGCGACTGGCGTGCGACGCTGATCACCTCCATCGCAATGCCGCTCTCTATCCTGCCGACATTCTGGGCAATCCACACAATGGGTTTCTCGTTGAACCTTGTTAGCCTGCTTGGCATTACACTGGCGACAGGCGTGCTTGTGGATGACGCCATTGTCGAAATCGAGAATATTGTCCGCCACATGCATATGGGCAAAACGCCCTGGCGCGCCTCGCTGGAGGCCGCCGATGAAATCGGTCTGGCCGTGATCGCGATTTCGCTGACAATCATGGCCGTTTTTGCGCCTGTCAGCTTCATGGGCGGCATCGCCGGACAATATTTCAAGCAATTTGGTCTGACTGTCGCCATTGCCGTATTCTTTTCGCTGCTTGTCGCACGTTTGATAACCCCCCTTTTGGCGGCTTACTTCCTGCGCGCGCACCCGGAAAAGGTCGTCCGGGAAGGCTTGATCATGAGCTCTTACGTGCGCCTGGTCACATGGTCGGTGCGTCACAGATTTGTCACCATGATCGCAGGCGTGTTGATTTTTGCTGCATCTATTTATGCGTCGGGCTTCCTGCCCAAGGGTTTCGTGCCCCGGGCCGATGAAGCGCGCCTGCTGTTGGGCCTCGAGCTTGCGCCTGGCGCCCGGCTGGAAGACACCATGCGCGTGACAGATGAAGTCTCACGTCTGCTGCGCTCCAAACCGGAAGTTGCAAGTGTCTTTATCGACGGCGGCAAGGTTGGCCTTGGCGCGCCCGAAGTGCGCATTGCCCAGCTTGTCGTCACGCTCGTGCATAAATCCCAACGCGCAAAAACCCAGACGGACTTGCAGCGCGAGATGAACGTTGATCTGCGCACCATCGCAGATATACGCTTCTGGTTCCTGAACGAAAACGGCCAGCGCGGCTTGTCGCTGGTCGTGTCCGGTCTCGACAATACCGCAGTAGAGCGCGCCGCCGCAGCAGTCGCCGGCCAGATGAAGCGCGTGCCTGTTATTTCCAATGTCGTTTCGACAGCGGCGCTTGACAGGCCCGAGATACGTGTCGATCCCGACGGTGATCGCGCCGCCGAACTAGGCGTGACAACAGAGGCCATAGCCGATGCGATCCGTATCGCCACCATTGGTGATATCGACGCCAACCTCGCAAAGTTCAACGCAGGCGACCGGCTCATTCCCATTCGGGTGCGCCTGCAGACGACTGCACGCGAGAACATGGACATCCTGCAGAACGTCCGCGTCATCACCAGGACGGGTAGCTCCGTGCCACTGACGTCGGTGGCTAAAATTACCTTCGGGCAGGGCCCCACCAGCATAAGCCGCTATGATCGCGTTCGCCGGATTGCGCTCGAAGCCGACCTGACAGGGACTGACGCGTTGGGCGAGGCGCTGGCGATGATCTATGCTCTTCCGGCCGCTAAAAATCTGCCCGCAGGCGTCACCCTGAAGGAATCCGGCGATGCGGAAGTCATGGGCGAAGTGTTCGCCAGTTTCGCTCAGGCGATGGGAGCTGGCCTGATGATGGTTCTGGCCGTGCTGGTGCTGTTGTTTGCCAGCGTGCTCCAGCCGATCACAATTCTTCTGTCCCTGCCGTTGTCGATCGGCGGCGTGATCTTCGCGCTTTATATTACCGACAAGCCGGTCTCCATGCCTGTCGTGATTGGCATATTGATGCTGATCGGCATCGTCACCAAAAACGCCATCATGCTCGTAGACTTCGCCCTCGAGCGTCTGGCGCAGGGCATGAACCGGCTTGAAGCGATCGTCGATGCCGGCCGCAAACGCGCCCGCCCCATCGTGATGACGACGATCGCTATGGTCGCTGGCATGGTGCCCCCGGCTATGGGCGTGGGCGATGGCGGCGAATTCCGCGCGCCCATGGCGATTGGCGTGATTGGCGGTCTTGTCGCTTCTACAGTGTTGTCGCTGGTTTTCGTGCCTGCGTTTTTCACGCTGATGGACGATTTGGGACGTCTGACAGCCCGTCTTTTCTCGAAGGTCCTCGGCCCGACAGACGAAGGAGACGAAACTCAGCAAGTTCGGGCCGCCGCAGTACCAGCTACAATTGCAGTTGGCGCCAATTCCAAGCCGGCGGCGATGCCGCTTGCGGCGGAATGACAGGGTTCGCTTCAATTGCACCCGCGGGCATTGACGGGAAACGCGTCTGGCCCCAACATGCTTGCCCATGGCAAAACCTATTGGCAGGACCACATTTAACGACATTGGACAGCCCCTGACGGAGCGCAACATTCACGCGCCCGCGCCTGTCATTTTGGAAGGCCGTTATGTCACCCTTCATCCGCTGGACGAGAACCAGGCGGCGGACCTTTTGGCATCCCTTGGCGATGATGATCAGGAATTTCTGCTCCGCTACACAGCAGACGAACCCACCCGAACCGTCGACGAAATGCGCAGCTTCATAACAGGCAAGCGAGCCGTTCCCGCCGCCTGCTATTTTGCCTGCATAGACAAGGACAGCGGCAAGCCATCGGGCATCGCGTGTTTCATGCGAATAGATATTCCCAATCGCGTCGTCGAAATCGGCAATGTGCTTTACAGCACCCGTCTGCGCCGATCACGGGCAGGAACCGAAGTTATCTATCTGATGGCTCGGCATGCGATAGATGAGCTTGGATTTCGTCGTCTGGAATGGAAGTGCAATGACCGTAATGCCGGTTCGCGCCATGCCGCCTTGCGCTATGGCTTCACCTTCGAAGGCGTCTTCCGCCAGCATATGATCATCAAAGGCCACAATCGCGACACGGCCTGGTATTCGCTGCTTGATCGCGAATGGCCGCAGCGGCGCGAAACCCTGGAAGCCTGGCTATCGCCGGATAACTTCGACGCCAGCGGGCGCCAGATTACGGCGCTGGCGCAACTCAACGGCGTGGGTGGATCGTAATTTCACGCGCTCAGAGCATCGCGCGAAAAAATGCTCCCGGTTTTTTCGCAAAAGCGATGCTCTGCATAGTTCAGAATCGATCAGCTTTTGTGCGGGAAACCGATTCCGGTTTGCAGCACGCTGATCTAGGGCCTGTCGTCATTTAAGGGATTCGCAAATCAGTGAAAGCGTGATTCATGGGGAGCCTTCCTGAAGGAGGCTTGCGATGGAACGCCATGCTTTGCGCGACGAT
>CAMDKB010000081.1 GCA_945901195.1 Rhizobium sp. Q54 | reverse complement strand
CTTGAAGCCTGTCTTGAAATCATGGCCAAGGGCTGCGTCATTGCCATCCAGGATATGGGAGCTGCCGGACTGACGTCTTCTGCGGTCGAAATGGGCGCCAAGGGCAATCTTGGCATTGAGCTCGATCTCGACAAGGTGCCCTGCCGTGAAACGGGCATGACGGCCTACGAGATGATGCTGTCGGAAAGCCAGGAGCGCATGCTCATGGTGCTTGATCCCGCCCGGGAGGCGGAAGCCGAAGCAATATTCATGAAATGGGGTCTCGATTTCGCAATCATCGGCAAGACAACGGACACTTTGCGATTCGTCATCAAGCATGGCGGGCATACAAAGGTCGATTTGCCGATCAAGGAACTGGGCGACGAAGCTCCACTTTACGACCGCCCCCATATACCCACACCAAAAAAACCAATTATTGATGCCGCTAGTATCAAGCCGACGCTTTCCAATCGTGATGCGCTGCTGAAACTTCTGGCCAGTCCCGACCAATGCTCGAAGCGTTGGGTCTGGGAGCAATACGATCACTTGATTCTCGGGAATACGGTCCAGTCTCCAGGCGGCGATTCGGCCATTGTTCGCGTTGGCGAGGGTCCCAAGGGATTGGCAATGACAACCGATGTCACCCAGCGCTATTGCGAAGCCGATCCGTTCGAAGGTGGCAAACAGGCTGTCGCTGAAGCCTGGCGCAACATAACGGCGACTGGCGCGCTCCCGCTCGCATTGACGGACAACCTCAATTTCGGCAATCCGGAAAAGCCCGAGATCATGGGCCAGTTCGTCGGCTGCGTACAAGGCATTGGCGCCGCTGCGAGCGCACTCGATTTCCCAATCGTGTCGGGCAATGTCAGCCTCTACAATGAAACGCAGGGACGCGGCATCCTGCCGACCCCTTCAATCGGCGGCGTTGGTCTGATCGCGGACGTCAGCAAAGCGGTTGGGATTGCCGTCCGTGCCGGACAGACACTGTTCCTCGTCGGAGAGACCGAGGGCTGGTTGGGCCAGTCGATCTACCTTCGGGACATTTGCGGGCAGGAGGAAGGCGCTCCTCCGCCCGTCGACCTTCCGGCAGAACGAAAGAACGGCGATTTTGTTCGCGGCCAGATCAGCAAAGGCAAGGTAGCTGCTTGCCACGACCTGTCTGACGGTGGGTTGGCGCTTGCGCTTGCCGAAATGGCGATGGCCGGTAAAACTGGCCTGACCGTCGAAAAAGTACCGCACAATTTATCCGGTCACGCTTACCTGTTCGGCGAAGATCAGGCTCGCTACGTTATTGCGGTCGCAACTGCAGACGGGGCAGAACTTCAGAAAGCTGCGGCTGGCGCGGGCATGACAATTGCTGAAATCGGCCTGACAGGCGGAGACGCATTGCGTCTGCCCGGCGAAGCACCCATATCGATTTCGGACTTGCGCAAAGCACATGAAGAATGGTTGCCTGCCTATATGGGCGGGAAGGCCTGAACAATTTCGAGCAAGGGGTTAGATCATGGCGATGGATGCGGCAGAAATCGAATGGCTGATCAAGGAAGCCTTGCCCGATGCACAGGTGGAAATCCGCGATCTGGCCGGCGATGGCGATCATTTCGCGGCCACAGTGGTTTCATCGGCTTTCAAGGGCAAGACACGCGTCCAGCAACACCAAATAGTTTATGCAGCGTTCAAAGGAGAGATGGGCGGCAAATTGCATGCATTGGCGCTGCAGACCTCCGCACCGGAATAGCAAATCGAATCAAAAGTCGCTAAATTGGAGCGAATGGAAGAAAAGCGGAGCCTTGACCTCCGGCTTGAAAGGAAAAATCGATGAGCGAGATTCAGCAGCAGATCGACCAGGTGGTGAAGTCCAATGATGTCGTCCTTTTCATGAAGGGCACGCCTCAGATGCCGCAATGCGGCTTTTCCAGCCAGGTCGTCCAGATTCTTGATTATGTCGGGGTCGACTACAAAAGCGTAAACGTGCTCGCGAACGAAGACGTGCGCAACGGCATCAAGGAATATTCAAACTGGCCCACCATTCCGCAGCTCTATGTAAAGGGCGAGTTTCTTGGCGGATGCGATATCGTGCGGGAAATGTTCCAGGCCGGTGAATTGTCGGACCATCTTGCACAGGCTGGAGTAGCAACAGCACCCCAGACCCAGAGCTGAAGTTAGCTGCCTTTTGAGAGCTGCCTCAAGACACCGTCGATCCCCGCAGGATCGCCGGTAATCCTGAGGAGTTTGTTCCGGCTCTTGTCGCCACTTTCGAGCGCGATTGACGCCTTCGGCAGCCCCAGTGCCTTTGCCAAGGTTTGAATCAAGGCTGCATTGGCCTTGCCATTCTCGGGCACAGCACGTACCCGCACTTTGAGCACGGCGGTTCCGTCCGATTGTGCTGCAAATCCTTCCACTGCATCGCGGCCGGATCTAGGGGTCAAACCGACTGTCAGCCTGACAAAGTCCGGAAATAGCGACCAGGCCATGCCGGTCCCATCCGCCATAGTTCAGATAACGTATGGATAGACATAGTGGACAATGATCCGCTCTAGCAGAAAAATGCCCAGCAACAGGATCACCGGCGAGATATCGACCGCTCCCAGGTTCGGCATCACCCGCCGGATGGGTTGCAGTAAGGGTTCGGTCAACGCGTTGACCGCATTCCAGACCGAACGAACGAACTGATTGCTGTAGTTAAGTACGTTGAATGCCAGCATCCACGACAAAACGGCCGAAATAATGATGACCCAAGTGTAAAGTTGGAGGATCAGCAGAACCACATCTAGAATCGCGCGCATTTTTGAACCCGCTCGTTTGAAGGGCCCTTCGTATCCGCGCCAGCGAGCGACGGCAAGCATCCCTGAAGGCACGCCCCTCAAATTGAACAAAAAGGACCAATTGACACGGCGGGACGGCGGCCTTAAATCACCGACTCCCCGTCGCCTTTGGCAAAAGGGATGTGGGGCTGTAGCTCAGTTGGGAGAGCGCGTCGTTCGCAATGACGAGGCCAGCGGTTCGATCCCGCTCAGCTCCACCAAATGTTCCAAACAAGTATTCCCCTCGGTAAACTGCCTCAGACAGTCTCTCCGTGTTCAGCCGCACCGCGCTTGAGGGCAACGAGGATCGACAACGCAAGCTGCTTGGCGGACTCGGCGCTGAGTTCGACTGCAATGCGTTCGGGCGCGCCATCCCGCTCGTTTACAAAATCAATGCCGAGCGCATGGTCCAGCATCGCGTGATAGGGATGATCGAAGTAAACATTGGCTGTGTCTACATCCAGCCATCCAGCCTGCCCTTTGGCGCTGCCGGTGAGGCGTACCTTGTCGACGATATAAGAACACATGGCGCTCTCCCTTTCGGTCCCTTGTTCACGATGCCTTGACACGTGGGCCGATGTTCTTGTCGAGAAAGGCATAAACCTTCTTCCAGCCATCGGTCGCCTGTTCGGCCCGATAGGCAGGCCGCTCGGCAGCAAAGAACCCGTGACCTACCCCGTCATAACGGTGGAACTCATAGGTTTTGCCGAGCTTTTTCAAAATTTCCTCGGTACGATTGACCTGATCAGGATTCGGCCGCTGGTCTTCGTTGCCAAAGATCCCTAGAACTGGCGCGGTCATCTTCGCAGTCAGATCAATCGGCGCAACAGGCCGGGCGGGCGTGATGTCCTTGGGATCATCGACAACGACGTTACCACCCCAGCAATCCACGATCGCATCAAATCCCGGCAGACCGCAACCCGCAAGCCACGCGTGGCGGCCACCGGAGCAAAAGCCCATCACCGCGACTTTGCCATTGGATTCCTGCTGGGCGCGCAGGAATTTCATACACCCGGCTGTATCTCCCAAGAATTGCTCATCCGGCACGCCCCCCCGCGCCCGAACCTTGGCGCCGACATCATCGGGGCTGCCAGGTCCTTCGCGGAAATAAAGATTGGGCGCAATACAGGCAAAACCAAAATGCGCCAGCTTGCGGCATGCCTCAATGCACCAGTCATCCCACGCGGGCAGGTGATGAATAAGAATGACCCCACCCAGTTTCTGCGAGCCGGAGGGACGGGCGTAATAGGCTTGCCCCTTGGCCCCGTTGTGGCCCTCGAAACTTACAATATCCGTTGTCATCGGCAGATATGACATCTTCCACTCCCTGATTGTATTCCTGACCGCAGAGCACGCGCCCTTTCTGCCTTTGTGCCGCAGGACGATGAAAATGAAAAGGCCGGGCGCCACACTCGCCCGGTCTCCGCGATTTAAAATGCAAATGTGATCAGGCGGCGGCAGCCAGACCCGGCACGACCTTGAATTTCCCCAGAGTCGCGGCCTTGATTTCATCCAAGGTCACGCCATCCGCCAGCTCGAGCAAAGTCATGCCGTCCTTGCCTTTTTCGTCAATCTGAAACACGCCGAGATCAGTGATGACGACATCAACGACACCCGCGCCTGTCAGCGGCAATGTGCAACGCTCCAGCAGCTTGGACGCCCCTTTGGCGGAATGTTCCATGACGACAACCACGCGCTTGACGCCGGCCACAAGGTCCATCGCCCCGCCCATGCCCTTCACCATCTTGCCGGGGATCATCCAGTTGGCCAGATCACCGTTTTGAGCGACTTCCATCGCGCCCAGAATGGAAAGATCGATATGTCCGCCCCGGATCATCGCAAACGAATCGGCAGATGAGAAAAAGCTGGTTGTCGGGAGCACAGTGACTGTCTGTTTTCCTGCGTTGATGAGATCGGGATCTTCTTCACCTTCATAGGGGAAAGGCCCCATACCGAGCATACCATTTTCGCTCTGCAGCTGAACGCTGATTCCTTCGGGAATGTAGTTGGAAACCAGCGTCGGAATGCCGATGCCGAGATTGACGTAGAAACCGTCTTTCATTTCCTTGGCCGCGCGGGCCGCCATTTGTTCACGTGTCCAGGCCATGTGGCTCTCCTATCAAATCCGGGGTCAGCTTGCGCGTTTGCGGGTCGTGCGGAATTCGACACGTTTGGGCTCGTTGGGCAGGTGAACAATCCGATCCACATAAATTCCGGGCGTATGAATATGATCGGGGTTGATCGAACCGGCCGGCACGAGGTTTTCAACCTGCACGACAGTCTTGCGACCGGCAGTCGCCATCATCGGATTGAAATTGCGCGCCGTCATCCGAAACACAAGATTGCCTTCGGTATCAGCCTTCCAGGCGTGCACAATAGAGAGGTCCGCCGTAAGGCCGCGCTCCATCACATATTTCTGCCCGTCGAATTCGCGAACTTCCTTGCCTTCAGCGATCAGCGTGCCGACACCGGTCTTGGTAAAGAAAGCGGGAATGCCCGCGCCTCCAGCACGAATACGCTCGGCCATTGTCCCTTGTGGCGTGAATTCCAGCTCGAGCTCGCCAGCCATGTATTGCTGCGCGAAGATCTTGTTTTCGCCCACATAGGAAGAGATCATTTTCTTGATCTGGCGGCTTTCGAGCAGCTTCCCAAGACCAATGCCATCAACACCAGCATTGTTTGAAATCACAGTGAGATTTTTCGTGCCCGCGCGCAGGATGGCTTCGGCCAGGGCTTCGGGAATGCCACAAAGCCCGAACCCGCCGGACATGATGGTCATTCCATCATGCAACAGGCCCTGCACCGCAGCATCAACATCCGGATAAACCTTGTTCATGGAAACACCGTTTTGGGAAGGAGGCGGGGTCAGATACCCAGCCTCGTTACATCGCATCCTTAGCCAACAGAAGGCCGAAATCCAAGAGGCAAACATGCAATATTGACCGGCCAGACTGAGGAATCAGGCAGAAAATCCATCATTCAGCCCCTGGTCATGTAGATTGACGTACGAGGGTGGATTATACGAATGCAATGGGACCCACGACCTGCACAGCGGCGCATGGGGGGAACGGTCTGACACAACATGCAAGTCCTTCGCTTATATTTGAGAACGATCTACCTGCTCGGCTCTGAAGCTAAATTGGCTTTCGTGCTGGCGCTGGCTAATCTCTTTCTCGCAGCCGCCGCATTCGCCGAACCTATACTGTTCGGTTGGATCATCGACTTGCTGACTGGCGCCCAGAAGAACGGCAGACCCGTGACATGGGCAGAACTCGCGCCGCTCACGGCATGGTGGGTTGGCTTTGGATTGTTTACGATTGCTGCTTCAGTTCTCGTGGCGCTTCACGCTGATCGCTTGTCCCACCGCCGCCGCTTGGCGATAATGAGCAGCTTTTTTGAGCACGTGCTGCATCTCCCTCTTTCATTTCATACCGCAGTGCATTCAGGTCGGCTTCTGAAAAATATGATCGACGGCGCAGGCGGTATGGCAAGCGTCTGGTTGTATTTTTTTCGCGAGAACCTTGCTTCATTCCTTGCGCTTTTCGTCTTGTTGCCCGCCACTGTATTTTTGAACTGGCGACTTGCGCTCCTGCTGATTTTCCTTGTTATTATATTCGCTGGCGTCATCACCTTCGTCATTCAACGCACAAGCGCCTTGCAGGACAAGGTCGAGCGCTATCACACCGATCTTGCCGAACGGGCCTCGGATGCTCTCGGCAACCTGCCGGTTATCCAGAGTTTCACGCGGATTGACGCGGAAGCCAAATCCTTGCGCTCTATCAGCGAAGTATTACTGGCTGCACAGATACCTGTCCTGTCTTGGTGGGCGGCCACAACCGTTGTGACACGGGCTGCGGCAACGCTAGCCATCTTGTCGATTTTTCTTGTTGGCACCTGGCTGCATATGCAGGGGCTAGCCACGATCGGCGAGATTGTCTCGTTCATGAGCATTGCAGGATTGTTGATAGCAAAGCTTGAATCGACTGTCGGTTTTGCCAACTGGGTACTCATGCTCGTACCTAAACTGGTCCAGTTTTTTGAAGTTCTGGACACAGCGCCCGCTGTTACCGACAATCCCGGAGCACAGGATTTCGGCCGACTCGAAGGCACAGTACACTTCGAAAATGTTTCATTTAGCTACGATGGAAAAACGCCCGCAGTTTCTGATGCAGATTTTTTCGTCAAGCCCGGAGAGACTATCGCGCTGGTTGGTTCTACCGGATCAGGCAAATCGACCACCATGTCCCTTCTGCACAGGGTGTTTGACCCACAGGGTGGCCGTATCATGATCGATGGTATCGACATCAAGGATATGACGCTGGAATGTTTGCGCAGGAACATTGGGGTCGTATTTCAAGAGCCAATGCTTTTTGCACGGTCCATTGAGGAAAATCTGCGGGTTGGAAAATCTGATGCGACACCTGAAGAGATTCAAATCGCTATCGAGCGCGCGCAAGCAAAAGGATTTATCGATCGCCACGCAGACGGCCTTCAGACAATAGTTGGCGAACGGGGGCGGACGCTCTCGGGTGGTGAACGCCAGCGCCTTTCCATAGCCCGCGCGCTTTTGAAAGATCCGCCGATTCTTATTTTCGATGAAGCGACCAGCGCACTGGACGCTACAACCGAGCGTCAGATCCAGGCCGCCCTTGATGCCGCCACAAAGGGACGCACAACCTTCATCATCGCCCATCGCCTGGCGACAATTCGAAATGCCACGCGCATCTTCGTGCTCGACCAGGGACGTGTAGTCGAGTCCGGTAATTTCGACGAACTGGTGAAAAAAGGCGGGCGCTTCGCAGAACTCGCCAGCGCACAATTTATGACCGATGCGAGTGTGAAAACCCAGATTGAAAACGCCAAAGCCAATTAAGCCCCCGATTCCAAAAACAATCGCAGATTAATTTGGTTGCAGGTCCGCTGCGAGAAAATCCCGCACGAGATTTGCTTCAACGCCGCGCGCAATAAAGCTTTGGCCGATCCCGCGCGCCAAAATAAAGGTTAAGGCTCCCCTGCTGACTTTCTTGTCTTGATACATGGATTGCAGGACTTCATCGGGACCACCAGTCCAGCCGGCAATGTCCTGAATCCGGGTGGGCAAGCCCACGGTGCGCAGATGGCCTTCAACACGGCTCGCGTCCTGACCCTGCATATGTCCCAACTGCACAGAGAACCGCATGGCGCAGGCAATGCCGATAGCTACGCCCTCCCCGTGCACCAGTTTTGAGCTATCGAAATGGGTCAATGATTCCAGTGCATGACCGAACGTATGTCCAAGGTTCAACAATGCCCGGTCACCCTGCTCGGTCTCGTCACGCGCCACCACGGCAGCCTTGGCTGCGCAACTCTTGCGAATGGCTTCAGTCAGTTCGGGGCCGCGTTCGAAGATGCCTCGCCAATTGCTCTCGAGCCATGAGAAAAACGCAGGATCGTCGATCACGCCATACTTCATGACTTCCGCATAGCCTGCCCTGAATTCACGATCTGGCAGCGTATCAAGCGCTCCTGTATCTGCAAGAACCAGAGAAGGCTGATAAAACGCGCCAATCAGATTTTTCCCATAAGGCGAATTGACCGCAGTCTTTCCACCTACTGACGAATCAACCTGGGAAAGCAATGTCGTGGGAATTTGCACAAAGCGCATGCCGCGCCGCACGCTGGAAGCAGCAAAGCCAGCGAGATCGCCAATGACCCCACCACCCAGGGCAATAACGATGTCACCCCGCTCCATCTTCGCGGCGATGATTTCATTGCAGACCCGTGCATAATTCTCGATCGATTTTGTCGACTCGCCCGGCGGCAGGATGATTTCAGAATGTCTTATATTTTCGCGATAAAGGCTCGCCTTGAGAGGGGCCAGATAATGTCGTGCGACGTTTTCGTCCGTCACAATTGCACAGGACGATTTTGGCGCCAGCGCGGCGATATGTGCGCCTGCGCTGGTAATGAGATTCTTCCCAATCAATATGTCGTATTCGCGCCCGGCTAGCGCTACGTGAACGCTGGCTTGGGCGCTAACGGGTCTTTGGGCTGCGAGACGTGGTAGAGTCTGAAGGCGTGAATCGAGAATTTCAAGAATCTGTTCAACAACCAGATCATGTGGGCCATCCCCGGACACCACCGAAAAATCCGCCAGGGCATAAACGGGATTCCTGATCTCCATCAATTTACGCATCGTGACTTCAGGATCAACGCTTTGCAGGAGCGGGCGATTGGTCCTTTTTCGCAGGCGTTTCAACAATACATCGAGTTGTGCATCCAGCCAGATTGCAATTCCACATCGGGCAATATTTTCCCGGGTCTGCTCATGCATATACGCGCCCCCGCCTGTCGCGACGACCCTCTGCCGCTCTTCGAGCATTCGAGCGATGACACGTCGTTCGCCCGCCCGGAAATAAGCTTCCCCGTCACGCGCAAATATTTCCGAAATCGTCATGCCGGCTGCAGCTTCGATCTCTGCATCAGCATCGACGAAATCCAGGCCAAGGCGAACTGCCAGTCGCTTGCCAACCGACGTCTTACCCGACCCCATGATACCCACGAGCACAATCGAGCGTCCGCCCAGCGCGGCGATTATCGTGCTGGCTCTCGGAGCTGGATCAGACCGGAGCGCCTCCGGCGAATTCGGCATAGGCATGTTCATTCCGCCTGATAACATGACACGGCTCAAGAATTAAGCGCTCCCTGCAATCATCTTTCCTCAAACCTGGGACTTTTGGGGCGCCAACCATCGCATGATATTGCATTTTCAACGGTCCCATGGTGGATATTGATCGAATCAAAGTGCAAGGCCCGTAGATGCCGAGTCTCCTAAGGTTTTTGATCGTTCTGGCAGTTCTAGGGGGTCTTGTCTGGGCTGCGATGCAGGCGCTGGTGACGTTTGTCGAGCCGCAGCAACGGGATATGAGCCAGACGATCCCTGCCAACAGGTTCAATAAGTGATTCTCGAGGAAAATTAGGCCATGGCTGCTGCCATATCATCGCGGCGTTTCGGGGACTTGTTCCTCGAAATGATCGCAGCCGAACGAGGCGCTGCCAGAAATACGATTGATGCCTACACCAGAGATCTGCAGGACTATTTTGAATTCCTGACGGCCAAAAAAATCGATATGCTTACAGCTTCAAGCCACGATATTCGTGCGTGGCTTGATGAGCTCGGCGCCCGCGGCCTGACCACGGCCTCGGCCGCGCGGCGGCTCTCATGCGTCCGGCAATTCCATCGCTTTCTTTATAGCGAAGGCCATCGGAGCGATGATCCTACCTCTGTCATAGAAGGCCCAAAACGCGGGCGACCGCTTCCAAAAATACTTTCCGTCGATGAGGTCGACCGTCTCCTGAACGTGGCTGCCGAAGGGATTGAGGATCAGACCCGGCCAATAGTCGGTCGATTACGCGCGGCCAGAATGCATTGTCTGCTGGAAATTCTCTACGGTACTGGATTGCGGGTTTCCGAGCTGGTTACACTGCCCCTTCGGGCCGCTCATACCCGAGATCCCCTCCTGGTGATCAAAGGCAAAGGTGGCCGCGAGCGCCTGGTCCCACTATCTGATCCAGCCAAAGCATCGATTCAAAAATGGCGCGGTCTTCTGGTAGCCCGCTTCCCGGCTATCGCAAATTCGCCCTGGCTCTTTCCCTCTGAAAGTGAAAGCGGCCATTTGACGCGGCAAGCTTTTGCTCGAGACCTCAAGGAAATCGCTGCTGCGGCCGGATTATCTCCGTCGCGCATAAGCCCCCATGTCCTGCGACATGCCTTCGCGAGCCATCTCCTTCAAAACGGCGCAGATTTAAGAATCGTCCAGGAATTGCTGGGACATGCCGATGTGTCCACAACTCAGATTTATACGCATATTCTTGATGAACGCATGAAGTCCATGGTTCGTGACTTGCATCCGCTTTCCGACCCCTGACGGGAGTTTCCTTGACTTCACACGGCAACATCACCAGTTTCCGACCGTCTGCCCCTGCGGGGCGTTAGTCCCAAAAGGCCGATGCGTACTTATCTCGATTTTGAAAAGCCCGTAGCTGAGCTCGAAGCCAAGCTCGAAGAACTCAAGGCCGTCGGATCCAAGGAAGGTTCAATTGCAATAGGCGATGAATTGCGCCGGCTTGAAGATCGAGCCCGCAAAGCCCTGTCGGAATTGTATTCGGGATTAACACCTTGGCAGAAAACACAAGTTGCCCGCCATCAAGACCGGCCCCACTTTCAGGACTATGTCGATGGCATGATTAGCGATTTCACGCCGCTCGCAGGTGACCGCAAATTTGCTGAAGATGAAGCAATAGTCGGGGGCTTCGGACGGTTTCGCGGACAATCAGTTTGTGTCTTGGGCCATGAAAAAGGCCGGGATACGGAAAGTCGCATCCGGCATAACTTCGGCATGGCCCGCCCGGAGGGTTACAGAAAGGCTGTCCGCCTGATGGAACTGGCAGATCGCTTCGGTCTTCCCGTGATTTCGCTCGTCGATACTGCTGGCGCGTTTCCGGGGATTGATGCGGAAGAACGTGGCCAAGCTGAAGCTATCGCAAGGTCAACAGAGGCCTGTTTGGGATTGGGAGTTCCAAATATTGCTATCGTCGTCGGCGAGGGCGGATCGGGCGGCGCAGTTGCCATCGCCACAGCAAGCCGCGTTTTGATGCTGGAACACGCAATCTACACGGTGGCTTCGCCAGAAGCTTCGGCATCCATCTTGTGGCGTGACAGCGGCAAACGGCAGGACGCTGCCACCATGATGAAAATCACTGCCCAAGATTTGCTTAAATTCGGGATCATTGATGGGATTGTACCTGAGCCTTTGGGAGGGGCGCATCGTGATCCGGAGAAGGCTATCGCTTCAATCGGTGAAGCCATCTCGAAAGCTCTTGAAAGTATGGGAAATATGTCTCCCGAAATGCTACGCTCGGCTCGTGCGGATAAATTTCTTGCGATAGGGCGAAGCCCGTAAACCGGACTTTGCGGCGGTTCTAAAAGGTCAATAAGATAATAACGTTAGCGTAATATTTACCATACTACACAAAGTCACCCCGTTGCGGTAAGGTCGTAGCAAGGATAACGAATGCATACCGGGGTATTGCCTGCGTGAATGCCGGCATCGACGAATGGTAAGCGCACACATGGTAAGCGAAAGACCAGCCTTGATTCCCAATTCGAACGCCACATTCCCAGCGCGTCGTTTGCGAACAGCACTCGCGCTCGCGACGGTCATTGCCACGGCCGGCCTTCTCGGCGCTTGCCAGGACAGTGACGGGCTTCGTAGTGGTCGCGCCAATAAGCCTATCCCGGCAGAGACGCTTGCCCTGATGAACGAGAAGGGAATGACAAAACATTCTCCAATCCTGCTTCGCGCATTCAAGAAGGAAGCCGAGCTTGAAATCTGGAAAATGAAGGCCGATGGCCAATACGCACTTCTGAAGACCTATCCGATGTGCCGCTGGTCCGGCCAGCTGGGTCCCAAGCGCAAAGAAGGCGACCGCCAGGTTCCAGAGGGCTTCTATACAATTACCGCTAACCGGATGAACCCGAATTCTGCCTATTATCTCTCCTTTGATGTCGGTTATCCCAATGCTTATGATCGCGCGCAGGGCAACACTGGCGCTTTGATAATGGTACATGGCGACTGCTCGTCTGCGGGCTGCTTCTCAATGACCGACGAACAGATTGCTGAAATATATGCGGTAACTCGTGAAGCATTCAGCGGCGGACAAGCTGGCATACAAATGCAGTCCATGCCTTTCCGCATGACCCCGGAGAATCTTGCCAAACACCGTTTTGATCCGCACATGAAGTTTTGGCGGCAGATCAAGGAAGGTAGTGATCATTTCGAAGTCTCACATCGTGAACCTCAAGTCGCTGTTTGCGGGAACCGCTACATTTTCAATTCCAGGACAAAAGATTCCAGTGCGCGCCTTGACGCCCGCGCCTCCTGCCCACCGCTTGAGCAGGAAGAATCGCTGAAACAAATGGTGGCCGAGAAAAATCATCGCGAGCAACAAAAAGTGGCCGAGCTCGTCGCAAAGGGTACCCCCGCAGTCAAGGTCGTTTACGCCGATGGCGGTCAGCACCCCAGCTTCCGGCACATTATGCGTGTCAGTCGTCCCGATGCGGTCAATCGCGATCCCGTCGAAATTGCCATTGATGAATCCGGGAAGCCTGCGAAAACGCCCGTCATGGTTGCAGGCAAGACAGACGCAGCAGCCCCGGTCGCTGCCGCTCCGATGCCTGCGTCTGGTCAGCAAACCACAA
>CAMDKB010000080.1 GCA_945901195.1 Rhizobium sp. Q54 | reverse complement strand
ATCACGAGTTCTCAATAGTTTGGCTGTCCGATCCGCGCGATCAAATAAGCCGGCTTGCTTGGGCATAAGGAGCGCTCCGATTCAAATCGTCAATGAAGCATAGTGAATCACAGCTAGTTAAATTCGCGAAGAGTTTTTAGAAGTGCCCCCAACTAACCCAGCTGTGTGCGCTTTCATTCCCGGAAGAAACCGCCGATACTCCGCTGCCATTTAACGAACCTTGTGGACAACACATGCAGCGCGCAGTCACATTCAAATCAGATGGCATCGATATTTCCGGCGTGCTTCACATTCCGGAAGGGCACAAGCCCGGCGAACGCCTGCCCGCATTCATCGTGCTGCACGGATTTCTTGGCTCGAAGGATGAAAGCCATGCGGAAGTTCAGGCCAGCATGCTGGAAGGCTGGGGTTATGCCGCGCTGCGTATCGACTTTCGCGGCTGCGGAGATTCTGGAGGCGTGCGCGGATATATTCTGTGCGAGGATCAGGTGGCCGATACGCGCAATGCGCTGAGCTGGCTCGCGACGCAGCCGGAAATCGACCCTGCCCGGATCGGCCTGATCGGCCACAGCTTTGGCGCTGCTGTTTCAGTCTATACTGGCGGCGTGGACGAGCGTGTCGCTGCTGTCATTTCATCCTGCGGATGGGGCCATGGCGAACGCAAGTTTCAGGGCCAGCACCCCGGCCCCGAAAAGTGGAAAGCGTTCACGGACATGCTCGCACGCGGGCGCGAACACAAGGCCAAAACAGGTGAACCTCTCTGGGTTTCGCGCTGGGACGTGGTGCCGATCCCCGAGCATTTGCGCGTTCATCTGCCGAAGAAAGCGCAGGACAAGGTAACGGCGGACACCGCACAAAGCATGTTTGATTTCCGAGCCGAAGAGGTTGTGGCAAAGATAGCTCCACGCCCGTTGCTTCTTTTGCATATCGCCAATGATACGATTACGCCGACAGAACAATCCTTGCGCCTGTTCGAAAAAGCGGGCCAGCCAACAGAATTGCTTCTGATGACTGGTGTGTCGCATTTTCCACTTGCTGGCGATGGTCTTTACGCACGCCATCTCATCAAGGGCTGGCTCGACAAGTTTTTTCCGGTTCAAGCCTGAATTCGCTTTTTGGGCTACAGCGGCGTCCACACCCTGAAACATGCGCCGCCGCCCGCGCGGGGCAAACAGGTTGCGTTGCCTCCATGCGCTAAAGCGATCTGGCGTACCAGCGACAGGCCAAGACCAACGGCCCCTGCCCGTTCGCTCGCGCCGGCTGGCCGGTAAAACGGCTCGAAAATGCGCTCCCGTTCAGCCTCGGCGACGCCGGGGCCGCGATCGCAGACGTCGATATTCAGGCCCGCTCCGGCTTCATAGATTGAAACTTCCACGCGCGTGCCGCCGCCATAGCGATTGGCGTTTTCGATGAGATTGCGCATCAGACGCTGCAAAAGACGCGCATCACCATGAATTGGCTTTTGGCTGCCGGGGCCCGCATATAACTCCGCGCCGCCTCGCGCACATTCCTCGGCGGCCAGTGCGCGTAAATCCAGCTCTTCGAATGTCAGCCCGCCGCCAGCCTTTGTCTCAAGTCGGCTGGACGTGAGGATTTCATCCACCAGCGCGTCAAGTTCGCTGACGTTGCGCTTAATTTCCTCTCGAACACTGGCGGGCGTATCAGCGCCGACATTTTCCACGCTCATGCGCAAGCGAGCGAGCGGTGATCGCAATTCGTGGCTCGCATTGGCGAGCAGCGCGCGATTTGCCTGCACCAGCGTTCCGATGCGCTCTGCTGATGTGTTGAACGTTTCCGCCAGCCTGCCCACTTCGTCCTTGCCCTGGACATGGGCACGGGACGACAGGTCGCCCGCGCCGAACGCGGCCACACTCGATTCAAGCTTTTCAAGATTGCGCGTGAGGCGGCGCACGACGGGCCATGCGCACAACGCGACCGCGCCCGCTATCGCCAGCAAGGCGGCGAGCCAGCCCAAACCGCGGAGGACGCCTCGGGCAGACCTGGGTGGCTGCGCAAAGACCCTGCGTCCGTCAGAGAGCGTCAAAGACCTGCGGCCGAATCCACCTGACGGTGCCAGTGATTTTGTTTGCGTGTCCCAGATGGCGCCCGTGTTGGCGATGAGCGTGCCATCGCTGCTTGTCAGGGCTATGTCAAAACCGCTGAGAGCGGTCCAACGGTCAATCGCTTCCTGCTGGCGTTCGGACGGCGCACTTGCCGGCGGGAGCATGCTTTCTGCGGCGGCCACAAAGAACCCCATCCGCGGCGCAAAGGATTGGGGCTCGGCAACAAAATGCCAGGCGATGCCCGCCAGCAGTACAGACATGGCGATGGACGCCAGCACTGCCAGATAGATGCGAATGTAGAGCCGCCGCATCATGAGGGAGAATGCTCCATCAGTTATTCATCTCCTCTAGTCCTGCGCCTTTGCGAAGACATAGCCTGCGCCGCGAATAGTGATGATACGGCGCGGACTCTTGGGATCATCCTCGATTGCAGCGCGGATTCGCGCAATGTGTACATCAATGGATCGATCAAAGGCGGGATCATAGGTTTGCGGCTCGCCGCGTGCATATTCCATCAATTGTTCGCGCGACAGGACGCGTCCGGGCCGCTCGGCCAGGGCCACGAGCAATGCGAATTGATGGCTGGTAAGTTCGGCTTCATTACCGTTCAGGCGCGCATTGTGAGCGCCGCGATCAATCTCCAGACGACCAAAACGCAAGATATCTGATTGTGGCTCCCCGCCATTTGCACGGCGCAGAATGACGCGGATGCGGGCCAGCAGTTCGCGGGGCTCAAAAGGCTTTGCCATGTAATCGTCGGCCCCGATTTCGAGGCCGACGACCCGATCCGCTGGATCGCCACGGGCAGTAAGCATGATGACGGAGGCTGCGCCCCTGCCCTCCGGCAATGCGCGGATTCGTTTGAAGAGATCGAGGCCGTCACCGTCGGGAAGCATGAGATCGAGCAGGATCACATCGGCGCCATTGCGCTGGAGGTCGCCCAGCGCCGCCTTCCCGGTTTCGGCATGGCCGACTTCAAAGCCATTGGCCACAAGATAATCCCGCACCATGGCGGCAAGCCGGACATCGTCTTCGATCATGAATATGCGCGGCATAGCAATCCAGGTTCGCGGTTATCCGGTTCGCGAAACGCGAACCGGCATCATAATCGAACTATAGCACGGCGCTCCCAGATCAGCGCCAGCCAGGCCGTTTTTCCCAGAGCAAGATCAGCTCCTGCCGTTGCTTTGCGCTCAACACTTCGCTGGCATCGGCAACAGACTGAACCAGGCGTTTGCTCATCTGGTCTGCGAGGACAAGCTGGGTCGCACGCACTTTCTCCAGTTCCACCTTGTCCAGCTTGTCGGCTTTCAGCAATTCGATCACCTTGTCGCGGGCGGCTTTATGTTGCTCTCGCAAGGCTGGCATATCCTTCAGATTGGCCTTGATGAGATCGGTGATCTTTTTCTTCTGTTCGTCGTTTGCGCCCACGCGGCCCAGAATGATATCCGCGCCAAACTCTACGCGCTGTTCCATGCGCGCGGGATCAAAGGCTGCGTGCATGCCCATGCCGTGGCCGCCAAATCCATGATGGCCGGGTCCGAATCCGTGCCCGCCGAAGGGTTGGGAAATTGCCTGAGCTGCGCCAAATGCGGCCAGACCCGCAATCGCAATCGCGCCGCCAACAATCCAGCCGCGATAGGAGCGCTTCACCTTTGGTTGGGGTTTGATCACAATTGTTTCCGGGGTGTTGTTATCTGCCTGTGTCATGGTGTCTATCCTCTGTCTTAGCGGTCATCGCCGCATGAGGACACAATGGGCGGGTCTCTTTGCGCAGATGTGTGCGCTGCGTAAAGTTTCGTAAAGCACGGCCTCTCTTGCCGCCATTTCCTGCGCAGCATATGGAAACGGCAAAGGAGTTTCCATGTCCGAATCCGCTGTTCTCTACATTCTGCCCGGCCTGATGTGCGATGAGTCCATTTTCACTCCTCAGAAGGCCGGATTGACGGATCTGTGCGAAGTGCGAAGCCCGCATTTCTGGGATTTCGACTCCATCACTGCGATGGCGCAGCATGTGCTGGATTCCGCGCCGCCTCGATTTTCGCTGGCAGGATTCTCTATGGGCGGCCGTGTCGCGTTGCAGATCATGCGGATCGCTCCTGAACGGGTCGAACGCCTCTGTCTGTTCGACACCAGCGCATCGCCGGAACCGGAAGGTGGCGCAGACAAGCGCAAGGTTCTGGTAGAGCTGGCTTACAAGAAGGGAATGGCGCCGCTGAGCGCGTTCTGGTTGCCGCCGATGCTTGCGCCCGCTCGCCGGGATGACCTGGCCTTTCAGAAGCCGATCAGGGACATGCTTCTGCGTAACACACCCGAGCAACACGAAAAGCAGATCAAGGCGCTGGTCGAAAGGCCCGATTCTCGCGACTTGTTGGGCAACATTAAATGCCCCGTCATGATCATCTGTGGCGCGCAGGATGAATGGTCGACACCTGCCCAGCACAAGGAAATGGCCGACGCGATTCCGGGATCAGAACTCGTCATTATCGAAAACGCAGGTCATTTTGTCTCGGTCGAACAGCCCGAGGAATTTACGCAACTCATGCGACGCTTCATGGTAATGCGCGCCCAAGCATAAGGCTTACCTTATGGTTGACATGCGCATCCTGCAACGTGCCTAATGGGCACATAAAACAGCGTGTCTGAAAGCGCCAGGGGAGGAAAACATGTTCAACCGCTCACGATTTGCTTCAAATATGGGCCGGGCTGTATCGCTGGCCACGTTTCTCTCATTGACCCTCAGCGCGGCCGCGCTGGCGCAGTCCTATCCATCAAAGCCGGTGCGATTCCTTTCGCCGGGATCTCCAGGCACTACCGCTGATCTGATTCCGCGACTGCTGGGCGACATCATGGGCAAGCGGATGGGTACGACGTTTGCCGTCGAAAACAGGGCTGGCGGCAATGGTCTGCTGTCTGCCAATGCGATGCTTGCTGCGCCCGCTGATGGCCACACGCTGCTGATGTCGACGATGGGCACATTGGCGATGAACCCGCATGTCTTGCCGAGCATGCCGTTTGATCCGAAAACGGCTGTGCTGCCTTTGGCGCTTGCTGCGACCATGCCGATGGTGCTGCTGATCAATCCTGAAAAAATCAAGGTGACGAGCCTCAAAGAATTCGTCGAATGGGGCAAAGGACATCCCGGCTTCACCTATGCCTCGGCTGGCGATGCGTCGTCCGCCGCCATCACAATGATGGTGCTTGCCAAGCAGACCGGAATGAACGCGACACATGTGGCGTTTCGCGGCTATGGCCCTGGCATCGAAGGCGTGATCAAGGGCGAAATCGACGCTATCGCACCGGATATCGGCAGCGCGCTGGGCACATTGAGCGATGGCAAGCTCAGGGCTCTTGGCGTCACTACGACGAAGCGTTCACCTTCACTGCCTGAGATCGCGACGTTTCGCGAACAGGGCTATGATTTCGATATCGAACTCTGGTTCGGCTTTTTCGCCAAGCCGGGCACGCCGCCTGAAATTGTCAGCAAGCTGACCTCCGAAATCCAGTATGCGATGTCCCAGCCGGAAATCCAGCAGCGCTGGAAAACCATGGGCCTGACGCCGGGCGACAAGTTCGGCAAGGATTTCGAGAAATACTATCAGGACGATCTCGTACGCTGGTCGAAGGTGTTGCCACCTTTGGGCATCAAGATGGCGCCGTAGTGACTCAGCGTTTGCAGGCAGCGCCGCCCAATACGCAAAATTGCGCGCAATAGGAATGATTGAGCGGCACGGTCTTGGCCGCGTCGCGCAATGTTTCACCTAGTTCAAACTGCAAATCATATGGCAGGAGTGTGCAAGCGATGACGGCGGGCTTTGCAGCTCCCTTGCGCTTCACGATCATGCGCGAGCTGGAACACATGACGTCCGCAGGGGACTTGTGCAGGATGCCCCAGCAACTCGTCGTGATTTCCGGCACGCTCGCTGTGGCGTCCATTTCCGGAAACAGCATCATTTCGGACGGATCATTGTAATCGATATCCAAACCGAGTTCAGCCAGCAGCCTGCCATAGCCCGCGCGCACGATGCCTTCGGCTTCGCCTGAATACATGCGGCCGGCAACATGGATACGGAAATTGTTCTGCGCCAGCCATTTCAACCCGTCTATGACAGGATTCCAGGCGCCGTGGCCACGTTCCAGTTCGTGCAATTCCTGAGTATAGTGGTCGACGGATACGCGCATGATCAGGCGGTCGCTATACCGCTCATTGAGGGCTTTCAGGCGGCGTTCGAAACGACGCATGGGCTTCATGGCGTTCGTCAATACGATAACCTCGAAGCCACGTGTCAGCGCATCTTCCATCATCGTGGCGATGTCTGGATTCATGAAAGGCTCACCGCCGGTTAAACCGATGGTGGTCGTGCCAAGGTTCTGCAGCTCGATCTCGTCGAGATAAGCGCTGACTTCCTGCGCCGTGATGTAGACCAGCCGGTCATTTCGCGGAGTGGATTCGATATAACAGGATGCGCACGAGAGATTGCAGAGCGTGCCCGTATTGATCCACAAGGTTTCGAGCTTTTGGAGGGTGACGCTGGCCCTCGTCTCACCATTCAATGTTATCCGGGGATCCTGAAATTTCTGTCCCAACGCTGAGGTGACGGGCGCGGTTTGCGGCCATTTGGCGTCGTCCTTCTGTCCTGCCGTCCAGAACAAATGGCCTGTCGTGATCGCTTTGCCCGTCGCTGCCATTTCACTCGCCGGCATGTACTCGCAACTGGGCCAAAGTCCTGATGTCAGCGCCTCGGCATATTCTTCCGGCAAATGCGCCATGCGCATTGCCTTTGCTGCGCTATCGGCGTCGTAATCAAGTGCGATATGCTCAATGTCCAGCGTGCGCGGTGTCATGCCCGGTGAAAGGATTGAGAACCACACCCGTGCGGTGCCATCGTTTGCCGGCATGCCCAGCGCACCTGAATTATGCCAGAGTTGCCCTTCGACAATCTGTGAAAACGGCAATCCGCTATGGCCCGACAGAATGCCATCGCCGCCAGCTTCAAGCAGATCGAGTGCTTTCACGCGTGAGGGCGTGGTGGGGAAGACGAACCGGTTGATTGCGTTGAATGAGCCGTGCACCACGGTCAATACAAGGCCGTTGATTTCGATTTTGATCCGCTGCGGCAATGCGGCCATCCAGTGTTGATCGTCTGCGCCAATTTCACCTTGTGCGTGCGAAAACCAGCGTGCCGAAAGCGTATCGCAGGCGCTGCCTGGGGCGTACCCACAGCCGCAATCGGCATCAGCGAGCGCGAGTTGTACTTCGCAATTACCGGCGATGGATGCGATGCCCAGGCGGCGGATGATGTCGATGCAGGCGCGCGCGTCGGCTCCATAGGCCGCAATGTCTCCGGTGCAAATCATCGAATGGGGAGAAATGCCCCGGCGTCCCGCTTCCGCCAGGAGCGCCTGCAGGTTGGAATAGACGCCTCCAAACACGAGCATAGGCGAGTCACAGTGCAAAATCTTGTCCATAAGCTTCCATAAACCGGCAACGTTCATATGAAAACCTGGCTGATCTCACGTTTGTGTCACTTTATGCAACGGTTCGCCCTGCCGCTGGTTCCGAGAAATCCCCACGGATTCAAGTCCCGGTAACCACAGTCGAAATTGTGCCGTCCCTGCGTGATGGTTAATCAGAATTAATCTCGTTCCCCAACTACCGTTTAACGGGCGGTGGCCTAGTCTGAACACATGTTTGACCAAACACCCGTCCAATCGACCCTGCCGCGGCGCATCCGTACCGGCGATCGTTTGCGCTTGTCGCAGGGGTTACTGCTCGCAAGTGCGGCTATCATCGTCATGCCACAGTCGGCACAGGCGGCATGCGCCGGGATTGCCACAGCCTTCTGTATCGCTTCATTCACGCAGGCTGAAACACCTGCTGGCGCGACGTCGTCAGGTGCGGGTTTCGCTTATTCTGGCATTGGCGCGTTCGCGGTCAAACTGAATGATCCCCTTTCTTCGTTTGCGACGGGCGTACGCGTTGATGTCACAGATGGCGGCGAAGCCAAGGTCACGACAGGTGGAAAGATAGATGGGGCCGATGCCGGGATCAATGTCCGGTCGGCCGTCGGTCCAGCCGTCGCGATTGTGGGCCCGGGCGGTATTTTCTCCGGGCGCAACGGCGTTATTGCTGTTTCCGGGGGTATCGGCAATGTCACGGTTTCGGGCACTGGCAATATCGATACGCAATTTACTGCGATCTCTGCCTTGTCGGCGGGCGGCAACATTCTGATCGACGAATCCGGCGCCTTGTCGGCCCGGAACGGAATTACCGCGCTGACCACGGGAATGGGCGGCTCCACAATCAAGACAGTGGGTCCTATCACAGTAAGTTTCAGCGGCGTTCAGGCGACGACCGAAAACGGCCTCAACACACTGCTGGTCGGCTCTGGCGGCATCAAGACGGCGGCAGTTGGAACTGCAGCGAATGTGACAGCCACCGGCACAGGTGATCTGTCCATTGTGATATCCGGCGATGTTGCCGGTGTAACGAGCGGATTGAGGGCTTTCACCAACACTGGCAGGAGCACTATCTCCATCGACAGAACGGTGAAGGTTTCCGGCACAGACAATGCTCTTTCCATCGCGTCCCTCGGTGGATCGGCCTTGGTTACCAACAATGGAACCATTCAGGCTTCCGCTGGTCCTGCCTATGTCTCGTCCATGGGTACTGGCGCCGGCGTCCTCAGCAACAATGGTGTGATCTACGCGCCCGGCATTGCCCTATCCAACACATCGGGTGGCCTTGCGGTCACAAACAACGGGACCATTGATGGCGCGATCGTTTCTGCGCCGGGGGCAACGACCGGCCTCGTCAACTTAGGCACGTTTGCCAATGCGGCCGGGTCCGCCCTGACAACGTTCACGAACACCGGCACGTTTTCACTGGGCCCCGCCAATGGAGCGCCCGGCGCGGCGACTGTTTCCGGCAACGCCATATTCAATACCAATTCGATCTGGAATGTTCGAATGAGCAGCACCGGCGTTGACCAACTGCAAGTTGGCGGCACCACATCGATCAACGGCGGCACGCTCAACATCGCTGTTGCTCCGGGGCGTTATACGTTCGGCCAGAGCTTCGAAATCCTGCAATCTGAAGGGCTTGTTACCGGCACGTTTGCAAACACCAGGATCACCGGGGCGAACTTCACCTCCAATTTTCTGGTTACGCCCAATGGCATCTCGATCACGCTGGGCTATGGGTTCATTGCGCCGCTGGCCACCAACAGAAACCAGTTTTCGGTCGCCAACGCTTTTGACAAGGCAACGCGCGTAGCGCCGACGGGACTTGCCGGGAAATATCTTTCGGCTCTTTATGAGCAGGAGGGCAATACGCTTGACGCGGCGCTCAACCAGGTCAATGCGGATGCGCCGGGCGCAGCGATCAACGCGAATTTGCTTGCAGGGCGGCAATTTTCTGAAACCATCGCTGCGCGCCAGGCCGTTATGCGTTCGGCGGGCGCTGTCCCACGTGAGGACATACAGGCTCAGGTTTCAAACTGGTACACAGGGGCTAGCCAGGCTAGGCCAACCTCGGTCAATACTGGAGGGTTTAGCGTCTGGAGCGCGGGTTTCGGCTCAATTGGCGCATTTTCAGCCGACAACAAGACGGGCGCAAGCCGTCAGACACAAAACGTTGCCGGCGCAATGCTGGGTGTCGACTATCAGTCAGAAGGCACCAGCGCTGGCGTCGCCGGCGGGGTTTCGCAAGGAACCTTCAAGGCCGGCAATGTCGCTCATGGCAATGCCCGCGGTGTGCATGGCGCAGTATATGCGGCACTGACGAGCGAAAATCTCTATGTATCGGGTGCATTGACGGGCGCCCAGTATAACGATGATACCAGTCGTGTTGTTTCGGGCTCGCCTGGCTTTGCAGCGGAAACACAGACAGGAAATGTGCGCGCGCGCGAAGTCCGCGCGCGTCTTGAAGCAGGCTGGCATGACAAGAGCGAGGGCTTCCACGTGTCACCCTTTGCCGCCCTGGAAGTAGCTGTGCTTCAAACCCCCGGCTATACAGAAAGCCTCGGCAATGGCGGTGGCGCAGGCATGCTGGCGATGAAATATGCTTCGCAGACGACCAGTTCCGTGCCCGCATTTCTTGGTGTGCGGCTTGATGGCAATATTCATACTTCGAGCGGGATACTCGTGTCGCCGCACTTGAGTGTCGCGCTCGTTCACGACTTTGCAGCCAAGCGTGAGTTTGACGCTGTTCTGGCCGTCGTTCCCGGCGCCAGCTTCAAGCTGGTCTCGGCCAGACCCGGCGCAACATCGCTTCAGGTGAAAGGTGGCATCGAAGCACATCTGTCCCGCCACGTAGCCATCTTTGCTTCGCTGGAAGGCGATTTTTCCGGCAAGAACCACAACGTCACCGGAAGAGGCGGAGCGTCAGTGCGTTGGTAAGCCGGTGAAGAATTGTAAACTCAGCCCGTTTTCAACTTCACCAGTCAGCAGCTATTTATCCCGCCACAAAGCGAATTTGGCTTCTAGTATCTGCTCCGCCCTTGATGTAAGGCTGGATTATGTGTCGCCAGCGCGCCTGTGCAGGCTAAACACGGGCCGGAAAAGGCTGTACACCAACGGGCGTAGGGCAAGGCTTTGGCACGAACCGGGCTGCGGGAACTTTGGGACAGAGCGAGGACGGCGGCCATTTTGGTCGCCTGGCTTTTGGCCGTCGTTGTCTCGGCCGGTTTGATCTTGCCGCAAGCTTCCACGGATTCGATCGCCGCCAGAAATCAGATCGTATTGGGATTGCCAGATTGCATCGCTGACGACAATTCGACACCGCCCGAAGCTCAACTACCCTCCGATCACGCACTTTGCAGCTTCGTTACTGAATTGCGGCAAACACAGCGTGTTTACCTGACCCCTATCTTCCAGGCGCACGTGCTACCGTTCCCGCGGGTGAACGGGCATCGTAGCCGCGGCCCCCCCACAAGCCTCGCCTGATCCGACGTCCGACAATTTTCACGCAGCGCCTGTCCGGTCCCAATCTCCGGGACGGCGTACGACCCAAAATCTGCCGTCCTGCCCCTACCTAATGACATCGCAAACCGTCTCGATACGTATCGGGACATCAGAAATCACCGATTGCGCACTTCGCGCACATAGTTCGGGAGATCAATATGCTACGCGTAAAAAGTCCACAGGACCTGGGAGCCGGACTTCTGTTCGTTCTCATTGGTTGTGTTGGAATCTATTTTGGCAAAGACCTGACCTATGGTTCATCGCGGGCCATGGGGCCCGGTTACTTTCCCATCTGGCTCAGCACGATCATCATGGGCATGGGTTTTATATGCCTTGTGAAATCCGTTACGCTGAATGGTCCGCCCATTGCCCGAATTCCGCTTAGACCCATCCTTTGTGTCTTCGCGGGCGTGCTGACCTTCGGCTATCTCGTCGAGACGATCAAACTCGAACCGGCGCTGATCCTCATGACGATCATCGCTACACAGGGGCGCAAGGACACCAAACAGAAGCAGATGCTGATCCTGGCGTTGTGTATGGCGTTCGCTTCGGTGGTGATCTTCGTTGTACTGCTTGGTCAGGCGATGCCAACCTGGTCCGGCGAATACATAAGCGCCTTCTTCTCAAAACTCTGGGCCTTGATCTCGTCGGCAAAGGGAGCCTGATATGGATCTGAATATGTTCAGCAACCTGGCCACCGGCTTTGTTGCCGCTGGCACGTTGCAAAATATCGGCTTCTGCATGATTGGCTGTATGGTGGGTACGCTCATCGGCGTCTTGCCCGGCATCGGCCCGATCCCGACGCTCGCCATGCTGCTGCCAATCACCTTTGGCCTTGATCCGCTGACGTCGCTGATCATGATGGCGGGCATCTATTACGGAGCCCAATATGGCGGCTCAACTACGTCGATCCTCGTCAACATGCCCGGCGAATCCTCATCCGTGGTGACCTGTATCGACGGTTATCAAATGGCGCTTCGAGGGCGCGCGGGTTCAGCACTCGCCATCGCCGCGTTGGGCAGCTTTTTTGCTGGCAGCATCGGCACTATTTTCATTGCTGGTTTTGGACCGCCACTGGCAAGCTTCGCGCAGAAGTTCAACTCGCCAGATTACTTTTCCCTGATGGTACTGGGGCTGGTGACAGCGGTCATTCTGGCGCAAGGCTCCGTGCTCAAGGCGATCACAGTCATCCTGATAGGCCTGCTGTTCGGGCTTGTCGGCACGGACGTCAACAGTGGCGCAACCCGCTACACGTTTGGTATCTCGACATTGTGGGACGGCATCGACTTTCTGCCGCTGGTTATCGGCATGTTCGGCCTTGTCGAGATCATTCGCAATCTCGAAAGCGATACGATTGAGCGTCAGCCCATCTCCACCAAGATGCGGGATCTCTGGCCCACCAAGGCTGAATTCAAGGAGGCGATTCCCGCTGCCTTGCGTGGCACGGCGCTCGGCTCGCTGCTGGGCATTCTGCCCGGCGGCGGTGCGGTGCTGGCTTCGTTTGCAGCCTATACGCTGGAAAAGAAGGTTGTGCGCAATCCTACCTTTGCCTTCGGCAAGGGCGCGATCCAGGGTGTAGCCGGGCCAGAAGCTGCCAACAATTCGGCGGCCCAGACGTCATTCATTCCCTTGCTGACCCTCGGTCTGCCGTCCAACCCGATCATGGCAATCATGATGGGCGCGATGATGATCCAGGGCATTCAGCCCGGCTCAGCTGTCATGACCAGTAATCCCGAATTGTTCTGGGGACTGGTGGCCTCGATGTGGCTTGGCAACCTCATGCTTGTTGTCATCAACCTGCCGCTGATTGGCATGTGGGTGAAGCTGCTCCAGGTGCCTTATGGGATGCTTTATCCAGCCATCATCATGTTCTGCTGTATTGGCGTCTACAGCTCGAACAGCGAACCGGCGCAGCTGCTGCTCATGGTCATATTCTGCGCCTTCGGCTACATCCTCATTCGCTTTGGGTGCGAGCCTGCACCCATGGTGCTCGGTTTCATTCTAGGACCATTGATGGAAGAAAACCTTCGTCGGTCCATGGTGCTTTCGCGCGGCGATCCCTTGATCTTCTTT
>CAMDKB010000079.1 GCA_945901195.1 Rhizobium sp. Q54 | reverse complement strand
GAATGGCGTCAGCAATCCCTACGCACAGATGCGCAAGGATCTGGGCTTTGCCTTCTGCCGCGAAGAGAGCGACAGAAACCCGTTTGTCGCCGGACCCCTCAAGCGCACGGATTGTTCGCTGGTCTCTGACGGCGCTGCTGCACTCGTCATCGCCGATGATGAATTTTCGGCCAGTGCACAACGCGCCGTAACTTTCCGCGCGTCACAGCATGCGCAGGACTTTTTGCCCCGCGTGCATCGCGACATCATCGCCTTCGAGGGTTGCAGTGTTGCGTGGAAGCGCGCGCTCGCCGACGCCAAGATTGCGCTGAACGACCTCTCCTTCGTGGAAACCCATGATTGTTTCACGATCGCAGAACTGATCGAATATGAGGCGATGGGTCTGGCAGCGCCGGGCCGTGGCGCCGACGTCATCAAGAACGGCCTGACACAAAAAGACGGTAAATTACCGGTCAATCCGTCAGGTGGGCTGAAGGCGAAGGGTCACCCCATCGGCGCGACGGGCGTCTCCATGCACGTCCTGACGGCCATGCAATTGTGCGGCGACGCTGGCGGAATTCAGGTCGAAGGCGCCAAGCTGGGTGGTGTATTCAACATGGGCGGCGCAGCTGTTGCGAACTATGTAAGTATTCTGGAGCGGGTGAAATAAACCCGTTTCTTCACATATGAATCTGCCGCTTCTCTACCGCGAGCGCCGCTTCCTTTACAGCCTCAGACAAGGTCGGGTGCCCATGACATGTGCGGGCCAGATCCTCGGACGATCCGCCAAATTCCATAAGTACCGCAACTTCCATGATGAGTTCGCCAGCGCCAAACCCAAGGATATGTGCGCCGAGAACGCGATCGGTTGTAGCGTCCGCAAGCACTTTGACAAAGCCATCGGTTGATCGCATCGCACGGGCACGCCCATTGGCGGTAAATGGAAACTTGCCCACCTTGTAGGCAATGCCGGCAGTCTTGAGATCTTCTTCGCTTTTACCGATGGAAGCTATTTCGGGCATTGTATACACGATGCCCGGTATGACATCGTAATTCACATGACCATGCTGGCCTGCAATGATTTCAGCCACCGCAATACCCTCGTCCTCAGCCTTGTGCGCCAGCATCGGTCCGCGAACCACGTCACCGACCGCGAAGATCCTCGCGACATTTGTAGCAAAGCGGTTATCAATCACCACGCGCCCTCGATCCAGCATGATACCCGCAGCTTTCAGCCCGAGACCATCGGTGTAAGGACGGCGTCCCGTCGCTACCAGCACAACATCCGCTTCCAGCGTCTCCGCTTCGCCGCCTGCCACAGGTTCGAACACAACTTTCGCACCAGACTTAGTTTTTTCAATAGCGGTCACCTTGGACGACAGCTTGAATTTCACGCCCTGCTTTTCCTGGATGCGCTGGAATTGTTTGGCGACTTCGCTGTCCATGCCGGGCAAAATCCGGTCAAGATATTCGACAACAGTGAGCTCTGCGCCAAGGCGGCACCAGACCGAACCCATTTCAAGGCCGATGACCCCTGCACCAACGACAATCATTTTCGCCGGCACCTTTGCGAGCACAAGCGCACCCGTCGATGACACGATCGTCTTTTCATCAAACTCAACCTTGACACCCGGCGGCGTGGCGACATCCGAGCCTGTAGCAATGACGATATTCTTCGTCTCTAGGGATGTGACCTTCCCGTCTTCCGCTGTCACATCAACCTTGCCGGTCCCTTTGATCACACCAGTGCCGTGAAACGTATCGATCTTGTTCTTCTTCAGCAGGAAACCGACGCCATTCACGTTGGCGGCGACCGTATCGTCCTTGTGCTTCATGAAGGCGGCGTGATCGAGCTTCGGCTTGTCGACGACGACACCAAGTGAAGCAAACTCATGCCCCGCCTGCTCGAACATTTCGGACGCATGCAGCAACGCCTTCGAGGGAATGCAACCGACGTTCAGGCACGTGCCACCATGGGTCGCGCGCTTTTCAACGACAGCTACTTTCAAACCCAGTTGCGCCGCGCGAATGGCGCAGACGTAGCCACCCGGGCCGGTGCCGATGACGATGAGATCGTAGGTCATGATTTAATTTCCTGAAGTCAGCGCTTTGTTTGCAGAACCCAACTCAATATGAGAAGTATCGAGCCGCACATAAGCAGAACGGCTGAAAGCGCGAGAAAGCCACCGGCGTTTTCAGCCGTCGTCAGACCACTCTTTGCCGCGACAAACGCGCCTGCTGCAATCACAAGCGAAGCTGGCAAGAGAATATACGCCGCTCTCCGCATGCGCGGGGACAGAACGCTCCAAAACCCGCCTGTCATGCCTCTTAACTCTCACCTTACAGGTCGAGTACAAGCCGCGCTGGATCTTCCAGCGCTTCCTTCACCCGCACGAGAAACGTCACCGCTTCCTTGCCGTCAACGATGCGATGGTCATAGCTGAGAGCAAGATACATCATCGGGCGCACTTCAATCTTGCCGCCGACAACCATCGGGCGATCCTGAATCTTGTGCATGCCCAAAATACCCGACTGTGGCGCATTGAGAATGGGAGTCGACATCAGCGAACCGTAAATGCCGCCGTTGGTGATGGTAAAGGTGCCACCCTGCATCTCGTCAATCTTGAGCTGGCCATCGCGGGCGCGGCGCCCCAAATTGCCGATGGCCTTTTCGATGTCGGCGAGTCCCATCCGATCGGCGTCGCGCACTACTGGCACAACGAGGCCTTTGTCGGTGCCTACAGCAATGCCCATGTGATAATAATTCTTGTAGACGATATCCTGTCCGTCGATTTCCGCATTGACTGCAGGCACATCTTTAAGCGCTTGAACGCAGGCCTTCACGAAGAAGCTCATGAAACCGAGTTTGGCGCCATGCTTCTTCTCAAAGATATCCTTGTACTTGTTACGCAGCGCCATGACCTCACCCATGTCCACTTCGTTGAAAGTGGTCAGCATGGCTGCGGTATTCTGTGCATCCTTGAGACGGCGCGCGATGGTCTGACGCAGACGGGTCATACGAACGCGTTCTTCGCGCGATGCGTCATCGCCCTGCGAAGGCGCACGGACCGCGATGGGCGCAGGAGCTGCGACAGGGACGGGAACGGGAGCAGCAATCGCCGCCAAAACATCGCCCTTCAAAACCTGACCGCGCTTGCCAGAGCCTGAAATCGACGCAGGATCGATATTGTTGTCCGCCGCGATCTTGGCCGCCGCAGGCGCAGCAGGCATCGCTGCAGGAGCAGCCGCAACAGCCGGCTTTGCTTTCTGTGGCGCAGCTGCGGGCGCAGGCGAGGCCCCAGAAGCCCCTTCAGTTATTTGGCCAAGCAAGGCGCCAACACCGACAGTCTCTCCGTCCTTGGCGAGAATTTCCGACAGCACACCGTTTGCTGGCGCGTTGACTTCCAAGGTGACCTTGTCTGTTTCCAGTTCCACCAGCGGCTCGTCTGCTTTCACCACATCGCCAGGTTTCTTGTACCACTTGCCGATGATCGCCTCGCTGACGGATTCGCCGAGAGTGGGAACACGAATTTCCATTGCCATAGCATTTTCCGCGCGAGCGCGGTCCTTCCTTTGGATTGTTCAAAGCCGTTCGCGATTATTCCGCGAACGCCTCATCGAGAAACGCCTTGAGTTGCGCCAAATGTTTAGACATCAGCCCGGTGGCCGTCGCGGCAGAAGCAGGGCGTCCGGCGTAACGGGGACGGCGGCCCTTTGTCCCCGACTGGTTCAGCACCCATTCCAGATATGGCTCGACAAAAGTCCATGGGCCCATGTTCTTGGGCTCTTCCTGACACCAGACCACATCCGCCTTCTTGAAGCGGGACAGGCCCGTGACCAACGCCTTCAACGGGAACGGATAAAGCTGCTCGACGCGCACGATATGCACATCGTCAATGCCACGCTTTTCACGTTCCTCGAAGAGATCGTAATAAACCTTGCCGGAGCACAGGATAACCCGGCGGATCTTTTCGTCCTTTACGAGCTTGGGCCGTTCGCCCTGTGCGCGCTCTCCATCTTCCCAGAGCAGGCGATGGAACGCCGAGCCTGTTTCCATCTCCGCAAGCGTCGACACGGCGCGCTTGTGGCGAAGCAAGGACTTGGGCGTCATCAGGATGAGCGGTTTGCGGATATCGCGTTTAAGCTGGCGGCGCAGAATGTGAAAATACTGCGCAGGCGTTGTACAATTTGCGACCTGCATATTGTCTTCGGCGCACATTTGCAGGAATCGTTCCAGACGGGCCGAGGAATGTTCCGGACCCTGTCCTTCATAACCATGCGGCAATAGACAGACCAGGCCGGAAAGCCGCAGCCACTTGCGTTCGCCCGAAGATATGAATTGATCGAACAGAACCTGCGCGCCGTTCGCGAAGTCGCCAAATTGCGCTTCCCATATCGTCAATGCGTTCGGTTCGGTCAGCGAATAGCCGTAGTCAAAGCCCAGCACCGCTTCTTCGGAAAGCATCGAATTGATGACTTCGTATCGGGCCTGACCATCGCGGATATTGTTAAGCGGGAGATAGCGCTCTTCATTTTCCTGATCGATCAGCACCGAATGACGCTGGGAAAATGTGCCACGCTCGCTGTCCTGGCCGGACAGGCGGATCGGATGACTTTCGAGCGCCAGCGTTGCAAACGCCAGCGATTCGCCCGTCGCCCAATCAAACTCCTGGCCGGATTCGAACATCTTCGCCCGAGCATCGAGGAAACGTTGTATCGTCCGGTGGACATGGAAGCCCTCCGGCACCTTGGTGATCTTCTCGCCGACTTCCTTCAGCGTCTTCATGTCGACGCCGGTTTCACCACGGCGCGGATCATCCGAACCGGCTTCACCCGGACGCAATCCCGACCAGCGTCCGTCCAGCCAATCGGCCTTGTTGGGCTTGTAGCTCTGGCCGGCCTCAAACTCGACGTCGAGGCGCGACCGCCAGTCGCCCACCAACTTGTCAACTTCGCCTTTGGTGATGACGCCTTCGTTCGTGAGCTTTTCCGAATAGATCTCGAGCGTCGTACGTTGATCCCTGATCTTCTTGTACATTAAGGGTTGCGTGAATGCCGGCTCGTCGCCTTCATTATGGCCGTAACGGCGATAGCAGAGCATGTCGAGAACGACCGGCTTGTGAAACTTCTGCCGGAATTCGATTGCGACCTTCGCCGCAAACACAACAGCTTCGGGATCGTCGCCGTTGATATGAAAAATCGGCGCTTCAATCATCTTCGCCACGTCTGACGGATAAGGCGAGGAACGCGAGTACCGCGGATAGGTCGTGAAACCGATCTGGTTGTTCACGATCACATGTATGGAACCGCCGGTGCGGTAACCCTTCAACCCCGAAAGGCCAAAGCATTCGGCCACAACACCCTGTCCGGCAAATGCGGCATCGCCGTGAATCAACAACGGCAGCACCTTCGTGCGCTCAGTGATATCGTTGAGCTGATCCTGTTTCGCGCGCACTTTACCGAGCACCACGGGATCGACGATTTCCAGATGCGAAGGATTGGCGGTGAGCGAGAGATGGACCTTGTTCTGGTCAAATTCTCGATCAGATGATGCGCCCAGATGGTATTTCACGTCCCCGGAGCCTTCCACTTCGTCGGGCGCGAATGAACCGCCCTTGAATTCGTGGAAAATCGCGCGCACTGGCTTGTGCATCACATTGGCCAACACGTTCAGGCGACCGCGATGAGACATGCCCACGACGATTTCCTGGATGCCGAGGGCGCCGCCGCGTTTGATGATCTGCTCGAGAGCTGGAATGACGGCTTCACCACCATCAAGGCCAAAACGCTTGGTGCCGCGAAAACGCAGGTCACAAAACTTTTCGAATCCTTCGGCCTCCACGAGTTTGGCGATAATTGCGCGCTTGCCCTCGGGTGTGAAGGTGATTTCCTTGTCCGGCCCTTCGATGCGTTCCTGGATCCAGGCTTTCTCGGCAGGATCAGAAATATGCATGAACTCGAAGCCGATGGTGCCGCAATAGGTACGGCGCAAAATCGCGAGCATTTCCGGGAGGGTCGCATATTCCAGCCCGAGCACATGATCGATGAAGATCTTGCGACTGTAGTCCGCCTCCATGAACCCATAGGTCGAAGGATGCAATTCTTCGTGATCCTTGGCTGGTTCAAGGCCCAGCGGATCGAGATTGGCATGGAGATGGCCGCGCATACGGTAGGCGCGAATCATCATCAGGGCTCGCACGCTGTCGCGTGTAGCTCTTTGCACTTCTTCCGGTGAAATCTGGGCGGCGGCAGATTGTGCCTTGTCGTTCAGCTTTTGCGCAACGACCTTCTCAACCTGGATCCAGTTTCCATCCATCGCTGAAACAAGTTCGCCGTTGGCATGCTGGGGCCAGTTGGGCTTTTTCCAGGATGCGCCGCGTGCATTGTTTTTGGCTGCGGCTGGATCATCCGCCAGGCCTGCGAAAAATTTCTGCCATTGCCCGTCTACGCTCGCAGGGTTTTCCTGATATTGAGCATAAAGATCTTCAATCCATGCAGCGTTACCGCCGTAAAGAAACGACGATTGCAGAAATTCTTCATTCACATCCTGACGGGACATATTTCACCTTCGATATCGCGCCGTGCGATCATGCTCCGAAAAATATCAGTTCTATTTCCCGGCTTCCGCAGCTTAACCCTTCAACAGATCGGCAAGTGTCTTGCCCAGACGCGCCGGCGAAGGAGAAACTCGGATCCCCGCAGCTTCCATCGCTGCAATCTTGTCTTCTGCACCACCTTTACCACCCGAAATAATGGCGCCAGCATGACCCATGCGGCGTCCCGGAGGCGCGGTACGCCCTGCAATGAAGCCGACCATCGGCTTTTTGCGACCGCGCTTGGCTTCGTCGATGAGGAATTGCGCAGCATCTTCTTCTGCCGAGCCGCCAATTTCCCCGATCATGATGATCGCTTCGGTCTGCTTGTCTGCGAGCAGCATTTCCAGCACGTCGATAAACTCCGTGCCCTTTACCGGGTCGCCGCCGATACCAATGGCTGAAGTCTGGCCAAGGCCTTCTCGCGTGGTCTGGAACACCGCTTCATAAGTAAGAGTCCCGGAGCGTGAAACAATACCCACCTTGCCGGGCTTGAAGATGCTCGCGGGCATGATGCCGATCTTGCATTCGCCTGCCGTCATGACGCCGGGGCAGTTTGGCCCGATGAGGCGTGATTTAGAACCGCACAGCGCGCGCTTCACCTTGATCATGTCTTCCACCGGAATGCCTTCGGTGATGCAGACGATGAGCGGGATCTCGCAGGCAATGGCTTCAAGAATTGCGTCCGCTGCGCCCGGCGGCGGAACATAGATCACCGAGGCGTCGCAGCCGGTGGCTTCGCGCGCTTCCATGACGGTGTCGAAAACCGGCAGGTTCAGGTGCGTGGAGCCGCCCTTGCCGGGTGAGGTGCCGCCGACCATTTTGGTGCCATAGGCAACAGCCTGCTCCGAGTGAAAAGTGCCGTTCTTGCCAGTAAAGCCCTGGCAGATGACCTTGGTATTCTTGTCGATGAGTACGGACATTTTATTACCTGCTCCCAGTCAAAGGGCGTCGGATATGGGTTTGTCGAATGGGTCGGGTCCTAGCCTTAAGCCGAACCCTTCACCGCCTTCACGATCTTCTGCGCGGCGTCATCAAGATCATCCGCAGGAATGACATTTAGGCCGGATTCGCTGATGATCTTCTTGCCAAGATCTACGTTCGTGCCCTCAAGCCGAACAACCAGCGGCACCTTGAGGCCGACTTCCTTCACCGCCGCGATCACGCCTTCAGCAATGATGTCGCAGCGCATGATGCCGCCAAAGATGTTGATAAGAATGCCCTTCACGCTGGGATCGCTGGTGATGATCTTGAAAGCCGCAGTCACCTTTTCTTTGGAAGCGCTGCCGCCAACATCCAGGAAGTTCGCAGGCGATTCGCCATAGAGCTTGATGATGTCCATCGTCGCCATCGCGAGGCCCGCGCCATTCACCATGCAGCCGATGGTGCCATCGAGCGTGATGTAATTCAGATCGTATTTTGATGCTTCGAGCTCCGCCTTGTCTTCCTCGGTTTCGTCGCGCAATGCCATGATATCGGCGTGGCGGTACAACGCGTTCGAGTCGAAGGAAACCTTGGCGTCCAGGCATTTGAGCTGGCCTGCTGTGGTCAGGATCAGCGGATTGATCTCAAGCATCGCCATGTCTTTTTCTACAAAGGCCTTGTAGAGATTGGCGATCAACGGACCGGCCTGCTTGGCGGCTTCGCCCTTCAGGTTCAGGGCCTTGGCGACGGTGCGGCCATGATGTGGCATCACGCCGGTCGCCGGATCAATCGGAAACGTCATGATCTTTTCCGGCGTATCGTGTGCGACTGCTTCAATATCCATGCCGCCTTCGGTCGAAATCACGAAGGAAACGCAGGACGAGGCCCGATCGACGAGAATTGACAGATAGAATTCTTTCTCGATGTCGGAACCATCTTCGATATAGAGGCGATTGACCTGCTTGCCTGCGGGGCCGGTCTGGATCGTGACAAGCGTATTGCCGAGCATCTCCTTAGCGTGGGATTCAACTTCCGCAATGCTCTTGGCGAGACGAACGCCACCCTTGGAACCGGCGGGCAATTCCTTGAACTTGCCCTTGCCGCGTCCACCGGCGTGGATCTGGCTCTTCACAACATAAAGCGGACCCGGCAGCTTCTTGGCTGCCTCCACCGCTTCGGCGACACTCAATGCGGGATAACCGGCGGAGACCGGTGCACCGAATTCCTTAAGGACAGCTTTGCCCTGATATTCATGGATATTCATCGAGTGTCACTCACCTTGTTAGATTGGCGCTTGATTTGGCTTGGCACGCCGGAACACGGGGAGACTTTGCGCTCCCCGGTCCGGTGGAACCCGCTTCAGTTTCAGGCGAACGCCGGATTGATCACCTTGCAGGCGTCGACGAGAGTCTGAACCGATGCTACCGATTTGGTGAACATTTCCTTTTCGGCAGCATCAAGTTCGATTTCGACAATCTTCTCGACGCCGTTGGCGCCGATGATGACGGGGACGCCCACGTACATGCCCTTCTGGCCATATTGGCCATCGAGATAGGCGGCGCAGGGCAGAACACGGCGCTTGTCGCGCAAATAGCTTTCCGCCATCGATATGGCCGACGAGGCCGGCGCATAAAAGGCAGAGCCGGTCTTGAGGAGATTGACAATTTCGCCGCCGCCGCCGCGTGTCCGGGCGACAATCGCGTCGATCCTGGCTTGTGTTGTCCAGCCCATCTTCACGAGGTCGGGGAGCGGAATTCCCGCAACGGTCGAATAGCGCATGGAGGGAACCATATCGTCCCCATGGCCGCCGAGCACGAAGGCCGTTACGTCTTCAACCGAAACATTGAATTCATCGGCAAGGAAATAACGGAAGCGGGCCGAATCGAGCACACCTGCCATACCCACAACCTTGTTGACGGGAAGTCCGCAGGATTTCTGCAAAGCCCAAACCATCGCATCAAGCGGATTGGTGATGCAGATCACGAAAGCCTCCGGGGCATGCTGCTTGATGCCCGCGCCTACTGATTCCATCACCTTGAGGTTGATTCCGAGGAGATCGTCGCGGCTCATTCCAGGCTTGCGAGGAACGCCAGCGGTCACAATCACAACATCAGCGCCTGCGATGGCCGCATAGTCGCTCGCCCCGGTCATCCGCACATCAAAACCTTCAACAGGAGCAGCTTCCGCCAGATCCAGCGCCTTGCCCTGGGGGACACCATCGGCAATATCGAAAAGCACGACATCGCCGAGTTCTTTCAGCCCGGCCAGCAATGCGAGTGTTCCGCCGATTTGGCCAGCACCGACCAGAGCAATCTTGTTACGCGCCATAGTTTTTTCCTTTGTCAGGTAGGGAAAGATCGGACGAAAGGGGCCGGACGCCCCGGTTCGCGTGGTCAATGACTCCTTGCAGATGGGAAGGCAAGTCAGCTTTGGTGTTAGATTGCATCAAGTTGCAGCAATTGCCTGGCAAGGCCACATTGGAAGACGGGAATAAATGGCTTTTTATCAAGAGATTGTCTCTCTATTTCCAATTTAAAGCCGCTGCGTTTCTAAATCGAAAATTAATGTAACAAATTACATTTTTTGTCATTCCAAATCAATATCGCCCAAAGGTAAGAGCTGAGATGACAAGACCCAGCAGGCGCTCAAAACGTGTCTCAAGCTGCCCACGCGGCACATCTGCATCAAGTCGAACAGCATTCGGGTGAATAAATCTGTGCAGCGCGTCAAACACAAGGGCCACCGCTTTGCGGTGGTCGGCCTGGGCAAACACGCCGCTTCCCATACCCTCTTCAATGATGCGCTGAATCTCGACCTGCAAGCGGGTGCGGTGTTTGCGGGCCAGACTTGCTCCACGTTCAGACGCGTCGGAAAACACAGCGAAAATATCAGGATCGTTTTCCAACTTCTCCCGATAGGCAGATTGTACCGCCCCGGTAATACGCTCAAGTTTGTCATAGGCAGGATCAGGACCGTCGCTGATCTGCCTTATCCCCGCTTCAAGCGGCTTCAGCCAATCTTCCGTGACCGCTTCAAGTAGCGCCTGCTTTGACGGGAAATAACGGTAAACATTGGCATGCGACATGCCAGCTTCATCAGCAATCGCCACGACAGTAGTCCGCCGCAAGCCGAATTTGCGAATATGCGAAGCTGCAATCTGGAGAATGCGGAGATCGGCCGAATCAGGATGAGGCTGTTTCGCCATCACGGCCTCATGTTTCCACAATACCTGTTGCGTCTCCACTGGCTAAAGCTTCGGCATCACCATGCGGCAATGCGAGATAGTCTTGGGAGCGCATTTCTATCAGTCGCGACGACGTGCGATCGAATTCGAAGACTTCCTTGCCATCGGTTCCAAGATAAAGGTCTTGAGGCTCGGCAGCAGCAGATGCAATCAACTTTACGCGCCGGTCGTAAAAAGTGTCGATCAGGTTGATGAACCGCTTGGCTTCATTGCGCTCATGCGCCTGAATGACCGGAATGCAGTCCAGAAAAATCGTGTCGAACCTGTCGGCGACCGCAAGATAGTCCGCCGCTGCCAATGGCTTGCGGCAAAGATCGTCGAAATCGAATCGGGCGACATTTGCATGCGCCTGAGGCACATCGACAAAACGGCCGAGAACTTCCACCTTCTGCGGCTTGCTGACGGATTCACCGGTCAGCGACAAATACATAGCGTCCATCAGTCGCCGGGCCGCATCATCTGCAGGCACGTGATAAACGGTTGACCCACTCAGTTTCTCCAGGCGGAAATCCGTCCGCGAATTCAGATTTATGACCTCCGTGCGCTCGGCAAGCAGCGCCAGAAACGGCAGGAAAAGCGCGCGATTAAGTCCCCCCTCGTAAAGCCGTGAGGGCTCGACATTGGATGTCGCCACCACAACAACCCCCTTGGCAAACAGGGCTGTAAACAACCGGCCAAGAATCATGGCATCGGCAATATCGGTAACGCTGAATTCATCGAAACACAAAAGCCAGGCTTCCGAAGCCAGCGCCTCTGCAATCGGCCCTATCGGATCTTCACCCTTGATTTGTCCCAGCTTCTTTTGCTGACGCCACGCGTGGATACGGCTATGAACCTCGGCCATGAAAGCGTGAAAATGCACCCGTCTCTTGCGTTGAACCGTCGCCGCCTCAAAAAACAGGTCCATCAGCATGGTCTTGCCGCGCCCGACCGAGCCCCAGACATAACAGCCACGCACAAACGGCGACTTCTGCCGGGCAGCGAACAGCCACCCCAATGCACTGGTCTTTCGCGCCAGGCGATGCTCGGCCAATTCCCCAACTAGGGCGTCAAAGCGGCGCACCACCGCTTCCTGCGCTGCGTCACGCTCGATAACGCCCTTATGGACGAGCTTATCGTAGGCGGAAGCGACCGGATTGGGCACAGCGTTCATTTCGGAGAGCAGGCAGGAGGGACGTGCGCGTTTTTCTACATATGAAGCCTCGGCGCAAGCGCTTATTCCGGGCGCAGGTGGACGCAAGCGGAAATCGGGCTGGACTAGCTTTTTTGCGTCGCAATAATGTCATGTTGCATTGCGACAATTCTAGAGAGAATATCGTTGCGGTTCGCCTTTTGCGATTCCGCCCAGGAAATTGAGCCATGGTCCCGGAAATCAATTTTGCGAACAACTTCAGACGCCTGTGGCAAAGCGATACGCTAGCGTTTCGCGATCATATGCTTCGCCTGCCGCCTGAGAGCCGCCACAACCGATTCGGCATGGGCGTATCAGACGATTTCGTCGAACGTTATACTGAGCGGAATATCGGTATTGAGAATGTTATCTACGGCTTTTTCGGCGAAGGAACATTACGCGCTGTCGGCGAATTGCGCCCCATGAACCCGCAGCGTCCCCTCGGCATCGGTGGCGAAATGGAAGGCGCTTTCAGCGTAGAACCCGAATGGCGCAAGCGCGGCATCGGCCTCGAACTCATGCAACTCATCATCCGCGCTGCACGGGCACGCTGCTGCACGACCCTCTATCTCTCGTTTTTGACTGGCAATGTCCCCATGCGGAGATTGGCGCTGAAGTGCGGCGCGGAAATCGAAACCGACCGTTCAGAATCCGAAGCACACATACACCCAAGGTTGCCAACGCCCATGGCAATCTGGGAGAAGTCATTCGACGACGCGAGATCCTTCGCGATTGCCGCACTGGATTTGCAGAGGCAGCGCCTGCAGCAAAGCTGGCGAACTGATACTGGTCGTTAGTCCAACGCGTTTGAGACGCGGATGTGTTGATTGACCCATAGGTCAGTCAAAACTGCCTATTCCATCAACATTCAACCGTTCACGCTAGCGATTGATGGCAGCGATCTGCTCTGCCTACGCCGGTCCTTTCCGCTTCGAGTGCGTGGGAACACCCCGCGCACTCCCGGGCCGGCAGCAGAATCAAGCCTGCCGCGAAATCATCATGTTCTTAATTTCGGCAATTGCCTTGGCAGGGTTCAGCCCCTTCGGGCAGGCCTTTGCGCAATTCATGATTGTGTGGCAGCGATAAAGCCGGAAAGGGTCTTCCAGATTATCGAGCCGCTCACCGGTAGATTCATCGCGAGAATCAATCAGCCAGCGATAGGCCTGCAGCAAGGCAGCAGGGCCCAGATAGCGATCGCCATTCCACCAATAGCTCGGGCAGGACGTC
>CAMDKB010000078.1 GCA_945901195.1 Rhizobium sp. Q54 | reverse complement strand
GAAGCGATTGTTTACGATGTTGCGCAGGAGCTTATCGAAAACAAGAAGGTTGCCGATCCGACCTATCAACGGGCCATCGAACTTCTCGGCGAAAAAGCCCTGATTGAACTTGTCGCCATCCTCGGCAATTACTTCGCCGTGGCGCTGGTTCTCAATACATTCGAAATCTCGCCGCCCGATGGTTCAAAGCCCTTACCGGATTAATGGCTGCGCAATAGTTCATGGAGAAAACAGATGAGCATAACACTTGAACAGGCCTCAAAAATTATCGATTGCGCACTCGCCAAGGCGCGTGAAGCCAAGATGAACCCGATCACCATCGCCATCGTTGACGACGGCGGAAATCTCAAAGCCATGAAGCGCGAAGACGGACGCGGTGCAGCCATGCGGCCACAAATTGCGCTCGGCAAGGCATTCGCCGCTGTTGGCATGGGCCGTTCCACACGCGCCCTGCAGGATATGGCTCAGCAACGTCCGTGGTTTTCGGCCTCGCTAGTCAGCGTCGCACAGGGCGGTTATGTGCCCGTGCCCGGTGGTGTTCTGATTCTGGACGCCGACGGCAATGTCATTGGCGCAGCAGGCGCAACCGGCGATACGGCTGACAATGATGAAATTGCCGCGGTCGCTGGAATTGAGGCCGCAGGCTTGAAAGCACAAGTCTGAGCTCTGCATTTCAGGCCGTCATCAAAATGCAACAAGATTGCTGCACTCGCTCTGTTACCTGCTGATCCCCACAGCCCGGCTGCGGATTAGACAATCAGCGCCGGCCGGTTGCAATGATGATGACAGAGGCTCCGCAAGCGCAACAACTCGGCTACACACCGGCGAAGGCGAAGGGCCTTCGCCCGGCGCTGATGCGCGCGGTCGAGCGCCTTTCAGGCTTGCACAAGATCATGCCGCTCTATCAGCAATGGAGCCGCGAAGTCGCCGGCAAGAACCCGCGCATGATGAATGAAGGGCTGGCGATGCTCGGCGCTACGCTGAACATCAACCCGCCGCTCTGGCCGCCTAGGCTCCCGGCGGGCAGGCCGCTCGTCATCATCGCCAACCATCCCTTTGGCATCGGCGATGGAATTGCTTTGTTGGCGCTGGCTGAAGATCTTAGGCGTCCCTATCGCGTGCTTGTGAACAAGGAATTCATGCGCGTGCCGGAAGTGCAGCCGATAGGGTTGCCGATTGATTTTTCCGGGACCGCAGAGGCGCTGAAGACAAATGTTCACACCCGCAACCAGGCGCGCGCATTGCTGAAAGAGGGGGTCACCCTCGTCATATTCCCTGCGGGCGGCGTTGCCACTGCACGGCGACCCTGGGGCAGGGCAGAGGAACTGCCCTGGAAGGCCTTTGCAGCGCGCCTGGTCGTGGCGAGCCGCGCGTCAGTCATGCCTGTTTATTTTGAGGGCCAGAACAGCGCCGCGTTTCATGCGCTGAGCCGTTTCGGCTCCCTTCGCATGTCGTTGCTCGTGGCCGAATTTCGCCGCTTCGCCGGACGTGAAACGAAATTGCACATCGGGCCCATCGTTGATTTCGAAAATCTGGCTCATCGTGACAATTTCAGGGAATTGCTGGATGAACTCTATGTCATGGTGCACAGGTTGGCGCCCGGCAATAGTCGAAAAGACTATGAGGCGTTAAAGCCATCGCCGCCGCACACACGCAAGAACTGGTCGTGGGATAGCCCGCTCGCAAAGCGGCGCGGCGAGCGGGGTTCGTCTGGACATTAGCACATGTCGCCGGTTCGCTTCTCGATCAAGTGAAACACCCCGCTTTGCGGTTCGCGTGGTTTCACCCTAAAGTCCCCGCACATGAAGTGGAACCGGAGGACAAGGATGGGGCCCCTGAAGTCTGCGGGCAGCTTGAGCGCCGCTGCGTTCATCTCGGTGATGTTGTGTCCTGCCGCAGCAAGCGCCCAAGACGTTGCCGCCTTTTACAAGGGCAAGACGATCCAGATTATCTGCGGGTTTGCACCCGGTGGCGGGTACGATCTTTATCCCCGGGTTCTCGCCCGCCATATGGGCCGGCACATTCCTGGTCAACCGAATATTGTCGTACAGAACATGGTTGGCGCCAGCAGCGTTCGCGCTTCCAATCATGTCTATGCGATCGCGCCCAGAGACGGCACGACCATAGCGGCTGTGAACCAGAACATGCCCATGTATTCGCTGCTTGGCGGAAAGTCCGCTCAATTCGATGCCCGGCGCTTTGCCTGGCTTGGAACGATGGCAAGCTCCAACGGCGTGCTGTTCACCTATACAACAAGCCAGACCAAGACGCTTGCAGATGCTGTGCGGCGCGAAACCCTGCTCGGCGGCGTCGGCACGAATTCGGATTCGCATATCTTCCCCACACTCATAAACAAATTGCTCAATACCAAATTCAAGGTAATCAACGGTTATGGCGGCGGGACGTCCGAGATCAATCTTGCCATTGAGCGCGGCGAGGTGGAGGGCCGGGGCGGCAACACCTGGGCAAGTCTGCAAAGCACGAACGCCATCTGGATCAATAACAAGAAACTCAATTACGTTGTGCAGATCGGGCTGGAGAAAGAGCCCGATCTTGGCGCCACACCCTTGCTGAGCGATTTGGTGACGTCAGACGACGACCGCAAGGCGGTGGAAGTGATCAGCCTGCCGACGGCCATCGGCTATGCGCACTGGATGGCGCCGGGTATTCCTGCCGATCGCTTCAGCGCGCTGCGCAAAGCCTATATGGATGCGTTGAAGGATCCCCTGCTGTTACAGGAAGCGGAAAAGCTTCAATTGCTCATTACGCCCAAATCAGGGGAAGAGATCGAGAAGCTGATGGATCGCGCGTTTGCAACGCCACAGCCCGTTCTTGACCGCACAGCGCAATTGCTGGAATGGACAGGGCAATAAGATCGATCGAAAAACGCAGGAGGAATATATGGCGGAAATACTGGTGGCAAAGGCGGCGGATTTGAAAGATGGAGACCGCCGTCTTGTAAAGACAGCTCGTGGTGAAGTCGGCGTCTTCGCCCACGATGGCGGCTATTATGCTTATGCCAATCATTGCGCGCACACCAATGGACCGGTCTGTGAAGGCATCCTGATTCCACGGGTGCTGGAAGTCATCAATGAAGAGAAGCATTACGTCGGTCAGATCTTTTCAGACGATATGCATATCGTCTGCCCCTGGCATGGCTGGGAATACGACCTGAAAACTGGTGTCTTTGCTGGCGATTCCAAATATCGTCTCAAGAAATATGAAACCGTTGTGCGCAGCGGCGATGTCTACGTGATTGTCTGAGGAGAGCCGCCATGGATATGCCCGTCAACGAAGTTCGTGAACTGCGCTGGGATGAATATGATTCCCACCAGCATCTCAAGGCCGCCTCGAAACAGGCGCATGACCGAAATTACAAGGACTTTCTGATCGTCGATGTGGATGCGCATCATTATGAGAGCGAGCATTACAAGGAGGTTTTCGAATATATTGAATCTCCGGTCATGCGCCGCAACGCGATGGAAGGTTTGAAGCGCGGCGGCCGTTCGTCCATGCTCAATAGCGAAGTTGGCTATCAGGACATTGGCGGGCGCATGACGCGGCACTGGCTGCGCAAACACGAAAAGGTTTCGCCCGATCGTCATCGCGATGTTGGCACGACCAACAAATGGATGGACGCCATGGGCGTAGATTACGCCTGTCTGTTTCCAACACCCATGCTGTTCCTTGGCACGCACCCGCAGGTTGAAGTCGAGGTGCAATTGGTCAATGCCTATAATCGCTGGCTGGTTGAGCGCATCCTGTCGCAGGAGAAGCGCATTATCTCCATGCTTTACCTGCCTTTCAATGATCCCGAAGCCGCCTACAAGACCGTGAAGGAATTCGCGGGCAAGAAGGGCGTTGTTGGTTTCATGATTACTTCGCCCCGCTACAAGGCGGTGCACGACAATGCCTATATGAAAACCTACCGCCTGATCGAAGAGACCGGCCTGCCGTTGTCCTTTCATGCGGCCTATTCCTGGAACGAGCAGTCGCTTGCCTTGCAGAACCGCTTCATCGGCGTGCATGCTTTGGGCTTCATGTGGTTCAACATGGTGCACATGACAAATTGGGTTGTGAATGGATTGCCCGAGCGCTTTCCGAAGCTGAAGGTGATGTGGATCGAGAGCGGCCTGACATGGGCTTACAGTCTGATGCAGAGGCTTGATCATTCCTATCTCATGCGCACATCAGATTGCCCTGCACTGAAGCGCAAGCCCAGCGAATACATGCGCGAGATGTTTTATTCTTCGCAACCCATGGAAATGCCGGAAGACAAATCGATCCTGGAAGCCACCTTCAAGATGATCAAGGCCGATACACAGCTCGTGTGGTCATCAGATTATCCTCACTGGGATTTTGATCTGCCCAGCGTGATCTATGATCTGCCCTTCCTGGACGAAACCGCCAAGCGCAATATTCTTGGGGGCACAGCGGCAAAACTGTTCAACCTCGATACGACACCAGTGAAGAATATCCCGCCGGTGAACTAAAAAATATTGGGACAGTGTGCGATCTTGTGGATTCACCGGATCGCACACTGCATAAGTTACCTCACTCCACCTTGATCTTCGCGCCGTCGACGACCTTCTTCCAGCGCGGAATTTCCTTTGAAATATGCGCACGGAACTCGTCGGGAGACATAGGCCAGGGTTCAGCGCCGTCGCGTTCCAGCGCCTCAAGAATCTTGGGATCCTGTAGCGCCTTGCGAATTTCTTCGTTGAGTTTGGTCACAATCGCGTCAGGCGTACCAGCAGGCGCCACCACGCCATACCATTGCGTGGCTTCAAAGCCCGGCGCTCCAGCTTCCGACATGGTAGGAATTTCTTTCGCCGAAGGCAGGCGGGTCAAACTTGCTGTTCCCAGCGCACGCAGCTTGCCTCCTTGCACATGTTGCAAAACCGCGGGCGCGCCAGTCATCATCAACTGGATTTGGCCAGAGAGCAGGTCCGCCACCGCAGGGGCCGTGCCACGATAGGGCACGTGCGTGAATTGTGTTCCGGTTTCCAGCCCAAAGGCCTCCGTCGCGATATGCGCCGCGCTCCCAAGTCCACCCGATCCATAATTGAGTTTGCCCGGATTGGCTTTGGCATAGGCGACGAACTCTTTCACGTCCTTGGCCGGAACTGAAGGATGTACGACGAGAATGTTATGCACTTTCGCGAGCATGCTGATATGCGCAAAACTCTTCAGCGGGTCGTATTGCAGCTTGGGATAGAGTGAAGGGTTCACGCCCAGAGTGCCAATGTGGCCCATGCCGATGGTGTAACCATCCGGTTCCGCCCGCGCGATCGCCGTAGAGCCCGCGCTTCCACCCGCACCCGGCCGGTTCTCAATGACCAGCGACGCTTTCATGCTGTCCTGAAATTTCTGGCTCAGCAGGCGCGCAAGAATGTCGGTCGAGCCTCCCGGCGTGAACGGCACGATGAAAGTAATATTCCGGGAGGGATAGGCTGGTTGCGCTAGTGAAGCGCTGCTGCCTGCAGCGAACACAATTGCAATGAGACCAGACTTGAATAGCGTTCTGCGGTCCATAACTCGCTCCTGCGTGAAGAAATCACGTGTGTACTGACAACATACGCGCCGGGTTAACGATGGCAAGCGGGGACCCAGACGAAGTCTCTCGCATAAGCGCGGACACGCGATCACGCTCCACCGATCTAACAATCACAGGCGCGAAAGCAAAACGCACCGGCGGGAACCAGTGCGTTGGAGGAGTCTCTGGAGCAAAATCTATCAGGCTGCGCGGGCAAGCCTCACAGCAATCCCGGTCACCTGGACGCGCTGGACGGGACATTCGGCAAGGTCAACCGCACGGGCGCCATCGACGGCGTAATCGACCCCGATAATGGCGTCAGCATCGAATTCCTTGGCTGCCTCGATGAGGCGTTTCAGGGCGCGCTCGTGCTGGCCAGCATCGCTGCCTGCAACGTGCCAGCCTGAGGCTGCGGTAATTCTGCCGATTTCCGTGATGATACGGGCATTGGCGACCTGAAACTCTGAACTCACTTGCACGGGGTATCTCCGGGATCTGTTTGATGTTGGTCTGTTAAACCACACAGACAGTTTCACTGTGCTTAATGGCACAAAGCAGGGCGCATTCTGGAAGAAGCGAAGGCATAAAGTGGCGCTTGTGTGATTTTTCGTTAATGGCCCGCAGTTTCGGCGGGCTCCCCGCGATCAGCGACCGCCTTTTCCTGCCGCTTGCCGAGATCAAGACTGAGCCACGCCCAGACCAGCGCCAGAGGGATGGAGGCTGCGGCGATGAGAGAAGCGGCAATGCCCAAAGCTTTGGCGGCGTCGTTGAAAAGCCAGGAGCTGGCAGCATTGCCCCCGCGATGCACCAGCGTATCGATGAAGTTCTGCGAGCGATATTTGTCGGCCGGCGCTACAACTGTGTAGAGGACGCGGATTGCCGGATTGGAAACGCCATAGCCGATGGCGCGGCTCGCAACCATAATGCTGGCGATGACCCAGAGCGACGGCGTCAGCAGAATGGCGGCCAGCGCGGCGGCAACGAAGAGGGGCGCGATAGCAAGGGTGCGTCCCGCACCGAACCATTTGAGAAGCCTTGCTGTGACAAACACTTCAAACAGGATTGTCAGCACGCTGGTGGCCGCTTCCATCTGCGAGAGAAACAAAATCCGGGCTTCGCGTTCGGGCAGGAGTGCGCCAAAGATTCTGGCCTGTTCGAGATAGAAAAAGATGCCGACCATATTGGCGGCAAATATCCAGATCGCGATTCGAAAAAGATAGGGCGACTTCCACACGTTGATTGCCCCCGCCAGAATGCTGCCGCCCTCCGCGCGCTCGGAAGTGTGTGTCGGCCCTCGTCCCGTGTGGTTGCGCAGCACCTGGGCAGCCAAGAGGGCTATCGTCAGAAAGACAATGGAGACGAGAAACAGATTGTCGACGCCGATGATCTTGAGCAACGCCTGAATCAGCAGGGGCCCGGTCAAGGCGCCTGCGGTGCCGCCCAGCGAGATCACGCTGAACAGACGCTTGGCTTGTTCTGTAGACCACACGTCCGACATGACGCTCCAGAAGAGCGAAACTGTGAACAGGCTGAAAATATTGACCCAGATATAAAAGATGCTGGCTTCCATTGCACTTGGCTTGCCACGCAGATGCATCAGCCAGAAGCCCGCAAGGCAGAGAATGAAGAATCCATAGACAGCAGGAACGATCAGCCTGCGCGGCATATGCGCCACTATCCAGCCGAAGACCGGCACGGCTGCCAGCATGACGATGAATGCGATCAGGAACGATTGTTGAATAAAATCGCCACCCAACGAAATCGCCATCTCGTCGCGCAGGGGCCGCACAATGTAGTAACTGCAGAGTACGCTGAAAAAGAAAGCGAACGAAAGCGCCAGCGCCTTAAGCTCGCCGGGGCGTACGTCGACGAAAGGGCTAAGTACGGAAGGTGCAATCGAGGGTGTCGCGGCTGTGCTCATGGCGCGGATATGCCACACTCAAGCCGCGACGGGAATTGCGAAAGCTGAACCGGCTTCAGTAATGATCGCCTTTACGGCGCTCTTTCTTGGCGGCCTTGCGAGCCGCATAGCGGGCATCGCGAGCGGCCTTCTGCTCGGCGGCGAGAGCGGTGGCTTTGTCTTCCTCCTCCGCTTTCAGTTCGGCCATGATCTTTTCCTCTTCAACGGCGCGAAGAGCGGCGGCTTTGTTTTCCTCTATCTGCCGCAGACGGGCTTCTTCAGCCTCACGGGCGCGTTGCGCGGCCAGCTCTGCCTCGCGCGCACGGCGTTCGGATTCGCGCTGGGCCTCGCGCTCAGAGCGCGCCTGCGAAATCGCGGCGCGCTCGGCGCGCTTTTTATCGATGTCAGGATCTTCTGCCGCCTTGCGGAATTTTTCCAGCAGAGCTGCTTTTGCTGCATCCGCAGTGCTTTTACGGTCCTTAAGCTCAGGTGTTCTATAGCCAGCCATTTAGCCTTGCATTCCAGATGTTTGTGTGAAGGTTGTGATAACCCGTCGCGCACGCCGGAGTCCGGGCGCGGCATAGAGGTGGCAGTTAAGGCGTCAGGGCGCTCACGTCAACTGTTTGCGGCGAAAGTGTTTGCGGTAACAATCCCGATACCATCGTCGCCGGGCAGGTGTTTGCGTGAGTTCTTGAATAAAGTCTTGTTCGCGGCATCCCCAAATGTTAGAAAGTCGGAAAGTCTGTATTTAGGAATGTTCCGATATGCACCTCGTCAAGCTCAAGGAAAAAGGGCAGGTCACCATCCCCGCCGCTATTCGCGCGCAAATTGACGCCCATCTGGGCGATCTCTTTGAGGTGGCCGTCGTCGACGGGCAAATCGTCCTCAAACCCCAGGAACTGGTTTCGCGCGCCGCCCCGCCAGCGGCAGAGACCCGCAAAGGCGTGGACATCTCATCCTGGATTGGTTCCGGCACGGGCAGTTTCAAAACCCCAGATGAAGCCGATGCTTTCATCCGGTCGGAACGCGCGCAATGGGATTGAGGGATGCGATGCGCGGCAAGCGCGTCTATTTCGATGCGATGGTTTTCATTTATCTCGTCGAAGGATTTCCCACCCTGCACGACGCCCTGCTCGAAATAAGAGACAGCTTGCTGCACGCTGAGGCAGAAGTTGTGACAAGTGAGCTCACGCTCTGCGAAACACTAGTGCTTCCCTTCAGGAACAATGATGCAGGCCTGATTTCGAAATATCGGCAGTTCATCGAAAATAGCGGCGCATTTGAAGTGTGCCCCGTGAACCGCGACACTCTTATTCGCGCCAGTCTCTATCGCGCGCAATTTGGCTTTAAGACTCCTGACGCGATCCACGTGGCGTCAGCGATTGGCTCCGGCTGTGAAATATTCCTCACAAACGATGCGAAGATCCGCTCGCCCGGCACACTAAAAGTGCTGGATTTTCGTGCCGCTTGAATGGGCGCGTTAATGCCTGAAATGCCGGTGTCCGGTCACCACCATCGCGAGGCCCGCCTTGTCGGCGGCTTCGATGACTTCATTGTCACGCATGGAGCCTCCAGGCTGGATGACGGCGGTTGCGCCCGCTTCTGCTGCTGCGAGCAACCCATCGGCGAACGGGAAGAAAGCGTCTGACGCAACCACTGCGCCCTTGGCCAGAGTTTCGTCCAGACCTGCCGCCTTGGCAGCTTCGGCGGCTTTCCAGGCAGCGATGCGTGAGGAATCCACACGGCTCATCTGTCCTGCGCCAATGCCGACCGTTGCGCCATCCTTCACATAAACGATGGCGTTGGATTTCACGTGTTTGCAGATGCGAAAGGCAAAACGCAGATCAGCGAGTTCGGCCTCGCTCGGCGCGCGTTTGGTGACGACCTTCAAGTCCATGTCGTCGACAACTGCATTGTCGCGGCCCTGCACCAGCATGCCGCCTGAAACCGTGCGTACGGAAAGCCCGCCCGCGCGCGGATCAGGCAAACCGCCGGTCACCAGAAGACGTAGGTTCTTTTTTGTGGCGATGATCGCAACAGCGTCGTCATCGGCATCGGGTACAATGATGACTTCGGTGAAAATCTTGACAATCTCGCGCGCCGCGTCCGCATCTAGCTTACGGTTCAGCGCGACAATGCCGCCAAAGGCGGATGTCGGATCACAGCGCAAAGCCTTCTCATAGGCTTCTTTGAGTGTCTTGCCTTCCGCCACGCCGCAGGGGTTGGCGTGTTTGATGATTGCGACGGCCGCCGTGCGTTTGGGATCGAATTCCGCCACGCATTCAAAGGCGGCGTCAGTGTCGTTGACGTTGTTGAAGGAGAGCGTCTTGCCCTGCAGCTGGCGCGCTGTGGAAACACCAAATCGATGTTCCGGAGTGCGGTAGAAACCAGCGGATTGATGGGGATTTTCGCCATAGCGCATGGCCTCCGCCAACGCGCCGCCAATTGCCCGGTATTCGGGAGTCGTCTCGTTGATGGCTGCGGCAAACCAGTTGGAAATCGCTGCGTCGTAGGCAGCAGTGCGCGCATACGCCTTCTGCGCAAGCTTTTTGCGAAGGTTTAGTGTGGTTGAGCCAGTGTTCGCGGCGAGCGCTTCTGTTATGACCGAATAGTCAGAAACATCAACCACAACAGCCACATCGTTATGATTCTTCGCCGCGCCCCTGATCATGGCAGGACCGCCGATATCGATATTTTCGATGCAATCGTCCCAATCCGCGCCCTTCGCGACGGTCGCCTCAAACGGATAGAGATTGACGACCAGAAGATCGATCTGGCCAATGCCATGGGCCAGCATTGCCGCTTCATGTTCCGGATTTTCGCGGATGGCGAGAAGGCCGCCATGAACCTTGGGGTGCAAGGTCTTCACGCGCCCGTCCATCATCTCGGGAAATTGCGTGATATCAGAGACATCCTTGACGGCGAGGCCGGCATCGGCCAACGCCTTGCGTGTGCCACCCGTGGAAATCAGCTCAATTCCATGCCCGGTGAGCGCCCGTGCGAATTCGATCAGGTCGGTCTTGTCGGAAACAGAAAGCAGCGCACGGGTGACGCGTCGGAGATCACGGGACATTTGGGGACTCACGGGGTGGCAGAGGTTGCGCCGCGATTAGCACGAAGCAGCGCGCAGATGAAAGCGCACCCGATAGCCCATGCACTGGCAATTTGGCGCAGAAGGCCGCTGGCTTCCCCCATTTGCCTGCCCGCCTTTTTCAGGTCATGCTGACATCGTCCGGACAGGCGAAACAGTTTGCGGGCCCAAAGGGAGGAAACATGCGAAAGATCTACGCATCGCTTGCGGCGGCTGCCTCTTTTTTCCTTCTCTCGCCGGGGCCAGCACAGGCTGCTGATTTCTATCAGGGCAAACGCCTCACCTTTTTGATCAATTTCGCCGCTGGCGGGCCAACGGATATCGAGGGGCGTCTGCTCACCCGTCATATCGGCAAGCATATCCCCGGCAATCCCTCCGTCATCGTCCAGAACATGGATGGCGCAGGTGGCCTCATCGGCACCAATTATATTGGTGAGATTGCACCCAAGGACGGGCTGACAGTAGGCTATCTGACCGGCGCGGCGCTAGCCTACCTGGTTGCCCGCGATCGCCAGCGTGTCGATTTCCTCACCTATAATATTGTCGCCTTCCAGCCCGGCACTCAGATCTATTTTGTCCGCAAGGACACGCCACCAGGCATCACGAAGCCTGCCGATATATTCAAGGCGCAGGGACTGGTGATCGGCGGACTGGCCGCCGACAGTGCGAAAGATCTGCAATTGCGTCTGGTCGCCGACATCATAGGCCTCAAATACAAATACGTAACCGGCTACAAGGGCAATGCAGGCGCGCGTCTGGCCATGGAGCGCGGCGAGATCAACATGTTTTCCGAGACCATTCCGGGCTATCGCGCACAGGTAGAGCCGGGCATGATTGCCAAAGGCGACGCGGTTCCCTTGTTCTACGATCCCGGCTGGGACGGGGAAAAATACTTTGTGCCCTTCATGGTCAAGGGGTTCGACGTGCCGCCTTTCCATGAATTCGTCGAGAAGGCCACGGGCAAGCCGCCAGCGGGGCCTGCCTGGGAAATCTACAAGAAGATACTCGCCACCGACACGCAGATGCTGCGCGTCATCACCTTCCCGCCCGGTGTGCCGAAAGAGGCCGTTGAAGTTCTGCAAGCGGCCGTGCGCAAATTGAATGACGACAAGGAGTTTGCTGCGGATGCGGAAAAGCTCGTCAATTTCGTGCCGCAATACGAAGCGGGCAGCAACATCCAGCAAGTCGTTGCGGGCGCCTTGAAAGTAACAGATGCCGAGCGCGGCTGGCTCACCAATTACATCAAGAATGCGCCATAAACGGAGACAATCATGAACCTGCGCGCTTACGCGTTAAAAGCCATCCTGATTGCATCCGCATGCGCGATGGCTGCAGGCGCTATCGCCCAGGAGGAATTTTATCGCGGCAAACGCGTCACCTTGCTGATCAATTTTGCGCCGGGCGGTCCGACCGATATTGAGGGGCGGCTGCTGGCGCGTCATGTCGGCAAGCACATACCGGGCAAACCCACAATCATCGTGCAGAACATGGATGGCGCGGGCGGTGCAGTGGGGACCAATTATCTCGGTGAGATAGCCCCGAAGGACGGCACGTATTTCGCCTATCTCACCGGGCCGGCCTGGCGGCATGTGAGTGTTAAGGAAAAGGCGCGCGTCGATTTTCTGACCTATAACGTGATCGCCTATCAGCCCGGCACGACAGTTTATTATGCGCGTACGGATATTGCGCCGGGGATCAAACGCGCCGCCGATATTCTCAAGGCGCAACAAGTGGTGGTTGGCGGGCTTGCGGCGGATTCATCCAAAGATCTGCTGGAGCGCCTCGTGCTCGATATGCTCGGCGTCAAATACAAATACGTGACGGGCTATCAGGGCAACGCAGGCGCCCGGCTCGCCCTGCAGCGGGGCGAAATCAGCATGTTCGCTGAATCCCCGCCGGGTTACCGCTCTATTGTCGCGCCGGGTATTGTCGCCAAAGGCGAGGCCGTCCCGCTGTTCTACGATCCCGGCTGGAACGGTACGCGCTATACGACTCCCGCGCAGGTGCGGGGTCTCGACATGAAGCCGTTCAATGAATTTTTCAAAGAGACCATGGGCCGCGAACCGGAAGGCAAACCTTGGGATATCTATCGCCACATTCTCGCAATCAACGGCGCAATGCAGCGCATGGTGGTTATGCCGCCCGGTGTTCCCAAAGCCGCGATGGAAGCGTTGCGCAGCGCTATTTCGAAATTGGAGACGGACAAGGAATTTGCGACAGACGCCGAAAAGTCTGTCGGCTTCGTGCCCGACTATGAAGCGAGCGAAAATGTCCAGGCGGAAGTCCGTCGCGCCCTCTCGGTGCCTGCTGAAGACAAGGAATGGATCGCGAATTATATTGCGAACGCGCCACGCTGATATGCGGGGTGCGTTTAACCGGGGCGCGTTCATGCGAATCCAGACGGCGTTGTTCATCTGTGCCAACATCCTTGGGCTTTGCATCAGCCATCCCGCCGGCGCACAAACCTGGAAATCGGGCCTTTCAGGCGGGCAGTCTTTCATCGAAATTACCAGTGTGAAGCCGGGGGCCGCGCTGCGGCTCGAGTGCGCTGAGGGACGAAAAATCTGGCTGCGCTATTAATTGGTTCGTGGATGGGACGGTGCAGCGCGCGTGTCGGTCAGGATTGGCGAGTATACATCGCCCATGGTGATAGATGGCGGCGATGGAGCGCTGCTCAGCAATC
>CAMDKB010000077.1 GCA_945901195.1 Rhizobium sp. Q54 | reverse complement strand
GTTGGATCAACATGCCCGAACCCCGCTTCGAATGTCCCTCAGGATCGATCTTGCCATGAAAAAAGCAGAGCGACGAGGGTCTATGTGATCATCCGGGATGGCACAGGTATGGACCCGAATGGAAGCCCGACACTGCGAAGTTCGCCATCAGCCCGCTGACTCAGGCCACAAATCTGCTGATTGCAGTCGATCCGAATTTCCCCAACGCTTGGCGCAAGGAACCCTATCACCGGCAGATACGTGAATGGGTGCGAACCTGCGAGGCCATGGGCAAATTCGTGCTCGTGCGGATAGGTCAACGGTGCATCGCGCTATTGCCTGACAAGGACGTGGAACTGGGCGCCGTCGGTGTGAATGACGATCTTTTCATTTCCCGTGAAGCGGGTCCCTCAGGCTATGTCTATTCTGTCGAATTACGCCGCCGGCCCAATTGATGATATGAATGCCTTGAGCGGAAGATGAGACGATGCGGCGGCTGATCCTCGAAGAACCCCATTCGGAAGCGGCTGTGTGGAGCCTGCGCCTGGCCGTATTCGCCATCGTGTTGGCGGGCATCGGCGCTGTGCTGATTCGCAGCGCTGTGGTTGAAGTTACGGCAGGGCTTACTGTTTTTGGAACTGCGATCCTGCTGTCCTGCATCGCGCTCTTGCTTGCGGGCGCTGCAATGACTGTGATCTGGCGCACGGGGCGACGCGGCATTTCCTACGTTGCCTTCTCGGTTTTCCTGGCCCTGATCCTGCTCGCCTATCCCTCATGGCTGGCTTACACGGCCATGCGTCTGCCGTTGATCAACGACATCACAACAGACGTGAACGATCCGCCGCTATTTTCGAGCAACGAGACAGCCGTCAAGGCGCGCTCGGGGCGTGCTCCATCCGAAATGACAGAAGCCCGCCGGCTGGACCAACAACGGGCCTATGGCGACATTCAGCCAATCGTCATCGATGTCGATGTGAAGGAAGGCTACGTCATCGTGCGCGAGGCTGTGCGAAGCCTCGGCTGGCGCATTATCGAGGAAGCCACTCCGGTGACCAAGGAGGATATTTTGGCTCCTCCTGCACGGCCCGCCCCGCCTCCGGTGGTTTTGCGCCGCGGGGCGGCCGCAGTTCCCGTTCCGCCGCAACGGCCTGCGCCACCCAAGCCGCGCGAGCCACGCGACGGGCGAATTGATGCGGTGGACAAGAGCCTCATAATGGGGTTTCCCGACGACATAACTATCCGTATCCGCTCCCTGCCAGACCAGACCCGTATCGATATACGTTCAGCTTCACGCTATGGCCGACATGACTTTGGCGCCAACGCGGCACGCATCAAGAAATTCGCACGTGAACTCCAGGCGCAGCTCGACGCCGATCAGTGATGAGGCTCGGCACATCGCTTGGGCGAGCGCGAACGCGCGATATTGAAGAAATCAGACCGTGTGGTAGACGGCTTCAAGCGTTGCAGGGCCATCTGCATTGATCAGCTTGCGGGCAACCAGGTCTTCCATATGGGCCAGAACCGATAGAGCCGCAGCTTTTTTCAGCCGTTCGTCCAACCCTTGATAGATGCGCTCCACCAGCGCGGGAATGGCCAGCGGGTCCTTGCCGATTTCCCTGAGAATGGCCTGTTCCCGCATGCGCCTGTGATGCGCCAAAGCACGCATGTAGCGGCGCGGCTCGGGGATCGCAGCGCCGTGACCGGGATAAAAGACGGCTTCGTTGCGTTGTCCGAGCTTTTCCAGCGAAGCCATGTATTCGCGCATCACCCCATCAGGCGGCGAGACGATGGTGGTGGACCAGGACATGACGTGATCTCCGCACAGCACACTGTTATCTTCGCGGATCGCAAAGCAGAGATGATTGGACGCATGGCCGGGCGTGTGGATCGCTTCCAGCGTGAAACCGCCGCCATCGTGCACATCGCCATCCTGCATCACCAAGTCTGGCGCATAGTCCATGTCGTGGCTTGCATCGAGCCGGCCCGAGGGGGCGCCCTTGATTTCCACATGCGGCGCACAGCCAATGATGCGCGCGCCGGTCGCCGCCTTCAGTGCAGCAGCACCGGGGGAATGATCGCGATGGGTGTGCGTGACGAGAATCGTATCCAGCGTCTCGCCCTCAATGGCCGCAAGCATGGCAGCCAGATGTTCAGGACTTTCCGGGCCGGGATCGACAATGGCGACTCGGCCTCGGCCCAGGATATAGCTGCAGGTTCCCGTAAACGTGAAGGGTGAAGGATTTGGCGCAATCAAACGCCGCACGAGCGGTGAAAGTTGATCGGGACGACCCGTCGCCTTCAACAAAGTTCGGTCGTGGACAAGATCAGTATCATTCATTGGCGAAATTCCCCATGGCTCGATGAGGTTATATCGCAGACAGCGACGGGATCAAACGACCCGTCAGCGCGTGGACGTTTCTAAAAGCAAACAGGGCCCGCAAGGGCCCTGTCTCACGAACCGATCAAAGCGATCAGTTCCATGTGTATCCCCGTCCGTCTTTCGATGCGCTGTTGCGCGGATCGGACATGCGCCAATCCATGGAATTCCGAGGTGCACCGCGCCATGCAGGAGCGGCCTGCCACGCTGTTTGTGAATCGTACCTGTAATAGGCAGGCGCATTCATCGTGTTTTGCGCTGCTGCGGGAAGCGCGAAAAAGCTCATGCCCGAAACCGCTACTACCGCCAAGGCGAATGATTTGGAAAGTGTATTCATGTCTATCTCCATCCGGTAAGACCGGTAAAAGGATGATTGTCTTTGAAAGACGTTTGCCCTGGCAGGACTGTCTGCCCTGCTGACTATAGTAATACGCACCAGTTATCTGTTTGGGTTCAATCGATCATGAAAACTGGCATCAACTAGACTTGATTGCAGATTGATTGAATTACAAAAGCGTTTGAACTTTCAACTTGCGTGCATCCGGAGCCATGTTTCGGGTGTATTGGAAAACTTTGCTGCTGATCTGTTTTTGATGCGCCGTAGTTTGAACTACTTTTGGCCAAGTATATGAAATTTTCCAGGTATATTTGCGATTTTTGATCGCCCAAAAAAAGAGCCCCGCGAACGGGGCTCTCGATTTCTCAATTCTGAACTACGCTCGATCTCAATCCTGCGTATATGCGTTCATATAGCGTTCCTGAGGGTAATTGGCGCGAATATCGTCCATGTTCATCGATCGATATTCGATCATGTCATTTGGCGCAGCTGCTGTGGTTGAGCTGTGAATGGCGCGCCTGTGCGCACCATGGGTCTGAGCAGACGCCGGCATAGAAAACGCGCCTACAATGCCGAGGATCATTGCGGTGGCAGTAAAAATTGTTGCGATTTTTTTCATATTAGTTGCCTTTCCATTTCTTGCTTCAACGCGTTCAGGCGTTGATGAACTGCATATGATCTTCGCTGCACGGCAATACCAGTTAATATTCGGCAATGAACATGACCGCGAATTCATGATGATTTATGTTTGCCTCAATAAGTAGCATTATCTTTTAACACCTGTGTCTTCTTTACAGCGAAGCGACCTATTAGCCATAATTTAGCCCCGCAGCTACTGCATTGGCCTTAGTTCTCATGCGTATCAAGAACGCCAGCCATGCGTTATGTTGGCTGCAATGATGAATGCAGAATAAAGAAGAATCATCGCCAGCACGGGAAACGATAAAGAAAGCCTTCCATCCAGTTGTTCCAGCGCAAATACGAATACAGGTCCAAGCGAGCGGATGACGTGCGCTGTCAATTGCGGCGTGCGTGAAACGCCCAACTGGAGGATGTAAAGCGGCAATGCTATCAAAAGCGCCGCAGCCGCGCCCAGAACAACGCCATCGGCAACGCCCGTTACGCCGCTGGCCTTTCCCCTCATGGCTATCGCAATGGCGGCGCCGAGGATGATAAAACCATAACGAACCGCTGTAATCGTCTCAGATCCAAAACCCGCCTCATGCATGCGTTTTGAATAAAGGTGAGAGATTGTAATTGACGCGCCACTCATCACGAGCAGCATCAGAGCGGGAAGGCTGCCCGCGCTGGAAATACCGGACCAGCCGCCGAGCACGACCACCCACACGCCCGCCAGCGTCACCACAGTTCCGGCATGGCACCAGGCCTCGGTGCGCGTGATCTCAGATTTTCCGGCAATCGCAAAACCCGCCATCGCCAGCATTATAACCGTCAACGGCCCGATGCCCGAATGAAGCGTATTCACCACTGCCGGCTCAAGACTGGCGAGGCCGAAGAAGTATGAAGTCCAGGCGAGGCCGGTGGTGATGTTCATGGCCAGTATCGTGCGCCATTGACTGGCAAGCCCCGGCCAATCGCTGGGGCTTCGCCACACAGAAAATGCGGCAAAGAAAATCGAGGACGGAATGAATGCCAGCAGAATGACCGTCAGAAAATCCACCCGCTGAAATACATTGCCGAGATAGACGTCCCGAAATGCCTGAGACAAGCAGAATAGCAAGACCATAAGCGGGCCGAACAGACGCATAACCATCCCCACGATTGACTTGCCATGCTTAAGCGGAGGTCGTGGAGAACACCACCCGTTTCCGATGCACACGAAAAAGGGCCCGAAAAAGGGCCCTTCTCGTTCCGACGCAATCGATCAAATCAGTTCGATGTGTTCGGATTGCCGTCTTTGTTCTGCGAATTACGCGGATCTGTCGGCGCGTTGTCGGGTTTGCTGTTATCGCGGTTCGGAAGTCGTTGCGTATTCAGATCGGTGGGGACAGTGGTAGGCTTCGGGGGCTGCGCCCGCTCCACCGGTGGCTGTGTCTGTGCCGTTGCAGACGTGATCATAACGCCGGCCAATGCGGAAACAAAAGCCGCGCTGAGGGCGGCGATGGCAACGTGTTTCATATATGGATCTCCCGAGTTGGCTATACATGACATGCTGGCGGTGTATTCCGAACAGCGTCGCCCCGCTCATAACCATCGCCCAACTCTTTCGGTTCCGTCTCCACCGCCACTATCACGTAATATTGAATGCGGGCTGACTATTGGGCCGTGTGTCATTTCGCACATCCAGTCATTTACCCGGCGAGTATATTTGCATCATGAAACGACTTAGGGGGAACAACATGAAACAGATCAAACAACATCAGCGCCGCAGTTTACTTACCATCGGCTTGACTTTGGTAGCGTTGGTTTTCGTTATCATGGGCGGCACGATTGCAGTAAACGCCACGAACGCCAATGCCGCCGACGCACCATCAGCCTCAGCTGCGAGCTCAAGCGCTTTCGGCACCTTGCGGCATACGGTTCATCAAGCTGAAGCCCCGGCACGCAAAACGGTTCGTGTCATACAGCTGTTTAACACGCCAGATAACCCGACCGGCAAAAGCGCAGAGACTCAAGTAGCGAACCAGTAAGCGAGCAGCGCAAGTAGCACCACGATGCATATCGCCAATGAGAAGATAAGCACGCGCAGGTTTTCCAGACGGGGTGACCCCTGGCGTGATTCAGATTGATCAAGCACCGCCGGGCGGGCGTCGCTATGATAGTGTTTAGAAGACTCGTTTTGCGGTGAAGTCTGAGTTTCAACCGGGTCCGGCATGATGAATCCTCCAATCCGGTCGGCCATCGCCGACAATGTCACAATTTCAACGTGCTGATTGCATGAAAGTTACCGCCAGGTTGTTGTCCTTCGCCCTTGAAAATCGCCTCGCGGCCCCTTCAAACGCCTGGCGCTTGCCAACGTCGGTCAATGCAGCATAGCTTTACGTGCGCATGATCCGGTACGGGAAGGTGGACATCTTGTTGAAGAGACTCCTGGAGGTTGCAAGGATAGGCCTGACCTGCGCAGTGTTTGTCACCGCCATGCCGGCGGCATTCGCGCAGACACCGCAGGAATTCTATCGCAACAAGATCGTCCGGCTGGTCAATGGCGGCTCGGGTGGCTCTGGCTACGATCTCTATTCACGCATGCTGGCTCCCTATTTCGAGCAGAAACTGGGTGCAAAGGTTGTGGTCGAAGCGCGGCCCGGAGCGGGCATGCTGACAGCGATGAACCATGTGTGGACGCAGGCGCCGGATGGCCTGACGTTGATGCTCGCCCCTGCCGAAGGCGCTTTGCTGGGGCAACTTTCAGGCGGACAGGGAATCCGCTTCAAACTTGCCGAATTCCCGATATTGGCGCGTGTGAACACAGGTCCGCGCTTGCTGATTGTTCATCCAAGCATGCCCTACAAGACTATCGGTGAGCTGATCGCCTCCGGACAAACCTTGCAGATCGGCTCCAACGGTAAAACGGATGGCTCATCGGACACCGTCGCGTTCATGTGCCACGCACTTGGCATTCCCTGCAAAATTACCATCGGCTATAAATCCTCCGTCGATGTCGCGCTTGCGGCGGTGCGCGGCGAGGTGGACGGCACAATTCTTGTCGAGGATTCTTCGGAGCGATATGCACAAGGGGGACAATTACGCGCGATTGTTGTGACGTCGCGCGAGCGCTCGAAACTGTTCAAGGACGTGCCGACGATCTTTGAAGCGTTGCAACTCAACGCTGAGCAGCAGGAGTGGCTCGATTTTCGCGACGACATACGCAAGCTCGGCCGCCTTCTGATCGTGCCCCCCGGCATGGAAGCAGAAAAGCTGGCTTATCTCAGACGGATTTCCCGCGAGATTCTTACCGATCCGGAAGCGCTCGAAACATTCGAAAAGTTGCGCCAGCCTGCGCTTTATGGATCGCCGGAGGAAATGACTGGCATTGTCCGCAGATTTGATCTTTCAAACATACCTGCAGAACGCCAGAAACTGATACAACATATCATAATGGACAAGTATTACTGATGAAACTGACTCAAGCTCTGGGAGGGGCAAATGTTGAAAATGTTCTTGCGCACCGCTGTGTTGTTGCTGTTGGCGTCACCGGTTCTGGCTGCTGACGATTTCTACAAGGACAAGCGCGTCATCATTCTTGTCAACTATGCGGCAGGCGGCCCTACCGACATAGAGGCGCGCGTGCTGATGCGGCATTTGCCCAACCATCTGCCGGGTGTCCGTTCGGTCATCGTGCAGAATATGGACGGAGCTGGCGGCATCACAGGTACAAATTATCTGGGGGAAGTGGCGCCGAAAGACGGCACCGTGTTCGGCTACCTGACTGGGACCGCCTTTCAGTACGCCATGAAGCCTCAATCAAGACGTGTCGATTATATCGATTACACGTTCATCGCCTATCAACCCGGCACAAGCATCTATTTCATGCGGAGCGACATCAAGCCGGGCCTGAAAAGCGCCATGGACGTCGTAAAGGGGCAGAACATCATTTCGGGAGGGCTTGGCGCCGACAATGCCAAGGACATTCTGCTGCGCCTGACGCTTGATATGCTTGGTGTCAAGTTTGGCTACGTCACAGCCTACAAAGGGTCGGCAGGGGCACGTATTGCCTTTCAGAATGGCGAGGTCAATTTCTATTCGGAATCGCCGCCCAGCTATCGTTCCGTCATTGAGCCGCAGCTTGTCAAAAAAGGCGAAGCCGTAGGCGTTTTTTTCGATCCCAATTACGACGGGGAAAAGTTTTCCACGACTTCGCAGACGGCAGGCCTCGATATTCTGCCGTTTCACGAACTCTATCAAAAGATCAATGGAAAGCTTCCTGAAGGTGAATTGTGGGAGGTCTACAAGACGATCATCGCGCTCAATGGCGCCATGCAACGGCTGATCGTCATGCCACCGGGTGCGCCGAAAGAAGCAGCGGCTGCGGTTGAAGCGGCAATCAACCGATTGAACAACGACAAGGCCTATGGCGAGGACGCGTTAAAGACTTTTGGCTTCATTCCCGAATGGACCGCGGACGCGAGCGTTGCTCCCAAAGTGCGTAAGACGCTTGTGTTGCCAACCAAAACACGAGATTTTCTCGAACAATATATCGCCAATCCGCCGAAGAACCGGTAAATCACGGGCGCTTCCACGCCATGAAAGATTAAATCAATGACAGTTCAAGAAAGTAACGGCGCGACGCGCGATGTCATTCTCGCGCACGCCTCGGATGTCCATGTCGATCACGACTACACGGCCCGCCTGTTTGGTGGCGATGGCGCAGGCGGCTTGCGCGCCGCGCTGATCTCGGCGCGCAAGATGAATGCCGACGTGTTGTTGCTGGCGGGAGATACGTTCGATTGCCACCGGCTGCCGGAGTCCATTCTCTATCGCACGGCCGAAGTGATCGCTGAGTTCGACATGCCCATCGTGCTGCTGCCGGGCAATCATGATCCGGCGACCGAGGATGCTGTCTTTCATCACAAGGCGTTCGCCGGCCTCAATGCCCTGCACATACTGGGCGTGACGCACGAAGACTCCGTGCATTTTCCAAAACTCAATCTGGAAGTCTGGGGTCGTGCACATCGTGATTATTCGGACATGGACCCGTTGGCTCTGGCTCGCGAACGCTCGACAACCTGGCAGGTCGCAATGGCGCACGGCCATTATACGCCAACGCCTGACCGTTCGACGAAACTGCGGCCGTCCTGGCTCATCGGCGACGACGAAATCATCGCCACAGGAGCCGATTATATCGCGCTTGGCCACTGGAACCGCCAAGTGAAAGTCGGCACAGGTGACATTCAAGCCTGGTATTCCGGCTCTCCCGATTATGCGCGCAGCGTGAACATCGTACGTTTCTCCGGCAACGGCCGCGTGGATGTAACCCGTGAATTTATAGACCTGCCTGAAGATTTCGGCGCGGGGATTCTTTAGTGGCAGAGGGCAATATGGACGGCGAACTCAAATCCATTCGTGACATCCGCCTTGATGGACGCGTAGCGCTGGTCACGGGTGGCGCGCGTGGGCTTGGCAAGACAATGGGCCAGGCGCTACAGGGCGCCGGCTGCAATGTGGTCTATGCCGACATTGATGGCGCTGTTGCAATGGCAGCTGCCGCAGAGCTGCAGGGGCAGCAGGGTTATGGTCGCGGGCACGGTATTGCCTGCGATATCACGCTGATGGATCAATGCCGTCAGAGCGTGGAGGAGACTGTCGCGACATTTGGCGGGCTGCATATTCTCGTCAACAATGCGGCGCGTGGGCCTTTACATATTGAACGCGCGCCGGGGACGAAATCGCTGCGCTTTCACGAGGCCGATCCCGTAGCCTGGGCAAATGCGATCACCACCAATGTTATCGGCACTTTCTATGTGGCGCATTTCGCTGCGCCGCATCTGATCAAGTCCGGCTGGGGCCGCATCATCAACATCACGACATCGCTGAACACGATGCAACGCGTCATGAACTCGCCTTATGGCGTCAGCAAGACAGCAATCGAGGCTGAAACGCTGATCTGGGCGCAGGATCTTGAGGGCACCGGGGTTACGGTGAACTCGCTGGTTCCGGGCGGAGCCGCGGACACGGATTTCGTCAGCGATATCGGCCGGGCAGAAGCGGCTGCGCGCGGGCAAGCGTTGATCTCGCCAAAGGTGATGATTGCTCCCGCCCTCTGGCTGGCTTCGCGGGATTCTGATGGGGTCACCGCCAGCCGCTTCATCGGTAAATTGTGGGATGAATCGCTGGCTCCCCGCGCCGCCGCCGAAAAGGCGAAAGAAAAGCCAGTGCTGCGGCCAGCGAGTGAGGCGAGCTGAAGGGATATTGACAGGCCACAAAGCTGCAGTGCGGGCTCGGCCCCCGCCGGGACGGTGTTGCAAGAGATTTTGTGGCTCACTCGCCGGATTTGATACGGGTCAAAATCAATTGGAATAAGCTTGGGCGGCATTGCGCAAATTGTGCTGCTGGTCCCTGCCCGGCTTGTCAGCACCCGCGCGGGCTGGCAAAGGAGGCCAGCGCCGGATGCCGTCCGGCGATCTCCGGCTCGTGGCCGGAACAGTTTCTGGCAGGCCATTTCAAGGGAGCAAAGCCATGCCCATTATGCAACCCCCGTTTCGCGCCGATCATGTCGGGTCCATCCTGCGCACCGCGCCGCTGAAGAAGGCGCGCGAGCAAAAAGCCAAGGGCGAGATCACCGCCGCCGAATTGACAGCTGTTGAAGACGCCGAAATCCTGAAGATCATCGCCAAGCAGGAAGAAGTCGGCCTGAAGGCCATCACCGATGGCGAGTTCCGCCGGTCGTGGTGGCATTATGACTTTCTGTCGATGCTCGACGGCGTCGAGTTGCGCGAAGTGCAAAGCGGCATCAAGTTCACCGGTGTCACGACCAAGGCAGAAGCACCCTACGTTCAGGGCAAGCTCGGCTCAAAGCATCATCCGCATATCGAGCATTTCAAGTTCGTGAAGGCGAACACAAAGCAGACGCCCAAAATGTCGATTCCGAGCCCTTCCATGCTGCATTATCGCGGCGGCTCCAGCATGATCAACAAGGACGTCTATCCCAAGCTCGACGACCTCTGGCCCGCGCTCGGCAAGGCCTATCAGGAAGCCATCAACGGCTTTTACGATGCCGGCTGCCGCTATCTGCAGATCGACGACTGCGCGATGGCCTATTTCTGCGATCCAGCCCAGGTCCAAATGCTGAAAGACCGTGGCGACAACCCCGAAGAGCTCGAAAAGGCCTATGCCTATATGCTCAACGTGGCGCTGGAAAATCGCCCGAGGGACATGCGCATCACCATGCATGTCTGCCGCGGCAATTTCCGTTCAACTTTCGTGGCGGCGGGCGGTTACGAGCACATCGCCGATCTCATGTTCAATAAGATTGATCTGGATGGCTATTTTCTCGAATGGGACAATGACCGCTCCGGCGATCTCAGCCCGCTGCGCCATCTGCCCAAGGACAAGATGGTCGTGGTCGGCCTCGTGACGTCCAAGACCGGTGTGCTGGAAACCAAGGATTCCATCAAGCGCCGTATTGAGGAAGCGACAAAATTCGCCGATCTCAACCAGCTTTGCCTGTCGCCGCAATGCGGCTTCTCTTCCACCGAGGAAGGCAACACGCTGAGCGAGCAGCAGCAGTGGGACAAGCTGCGGTTTGTGGTTGAGGTGGCCGAAGAGGTCTGGGGCAAGCAGGCCTGATTTGTCTTTTGTCCTTCTCCCCATGTAACGGGGAGAAGGACTAAAAAAATGCTCCGGGAGGGAAGTATGCGCGCACAGGTCGCAATCATCGGCGCAGGTCCGGCGGGGCTATTGTTGTCTCACCTTCTGCATCTGGAAGGCATAGAATCCATCATCATCGAGTCGCGCAGCCGTGAATATTGCGAAACGCGTGTGCGGGCGGGTTTGCTGGAACAGAATTCAGTTGATCTGCTGAACGAGACGGGCCTTGGCGAACGGATGAACCGCATCGCCCTGCCCCATGATGGCGTGCAGTTCACGTTCGACAACACCTACCATCGCGTCAACATGACCGAACTCACGGGACGGCGCGTGACGATCTATGCGCAGCAGGAGATCGTTAAAGACATCATCGCCGTGCGGTTGAAAGCTGGCGGACAGATTCATTTTGAGGCCGATGCCAAGGAAATCGGCGGGCTCGACACGGCAAAGCCGTTTGTGAAATTCATGCATGAGGGATCACTAAAGACCATCGAATGCGATTATGTGGCAGGCTGCGATGGCTTTCACGGCATCAGCCGCGACGCCATGCCGGCCAGCATGGTCAAGGGATTTGACCGCGTTTATCCGTTCGGCTGGCTGGGCATGCTGATTGCGGCCAAACCGCCATCCGAAGAGTTGATCTACTCGCACCATCCCGAAGGCTTTACGCTGTTTTCGATGCGGGCGCCGGAGATCACACGCTCCTATCTGCAAGTCGCACCGGACGAAGATATCAAGAACTGGTCCGAAGACAGAATGTGGAGCGAGATGCGCAAGCGCCTCGGCAAGCACGAAGGGCTGGAACTGAACGAAGGCGAAATTCTGCAGGCTTCGATCACACCCATGCGCTCCTATGTCAGCGAACCCATGCGCTACGAGAAGTTGTTTCTGGCTGGCGATTCCGCGCACATCGTCCCCCCGACCGGGGCCAAAGGCATGAACCTCGCCATGGCCGATGTCTGCGTGCTGGCGCGCGCGATGATCGCATTCTACAAGAAAAATCAGACGCATTATCTCGACAGTTACAGCGAAACCTGCCTCAGCCGCGTCTGGCGCGCCGAACACTTCTCGTGGTGGATGACGACGCTGATGCATACGTTCCACGATGCCAGCCCGTTCGACCAGCGCCGCCAGATTGCGGAGCTGCATACGGTTTTTGGCTCCAGAGCGGGGCAAACGCTGCTGGCGGAAAATTATGCAGGTCTGCCGATTGTGAACTGGCGGCCTTAGGCGCTATTAAACTTCGATGACCGCCAAGCATCCGCTCATCATCCCGTTTCTCGACCATTGCCACATCAAGCGGCCCGAGCCTGCGGATGGAAAGTGCGTGGCTTGGATTGAGCCCCTGCCCGAACTCATGAACTCCATGGGCATGGCGCACGGGGGACTGGTGATGACGCTTATGGATGCCGCCATGGGCGGGGCGTGCCGGTCCAGCCAACCGGAAGGTACGAGCGTCGTTACCATCGACATGCAGTCGCAGTTCATCGCCCCCGCGCGGGGACGGGTGGAAGCCCGGGCCGAGGTCATTCGCGCCAGCCGCACGCTGATTTTTGCCGATTGCCAGGTCTTTGGTGGCGATGGCGAACTTGTTGCCAGAGCCACCGGCGTTTTTCGGCCCGTGGACCGGGAGCGCATGGCCGCCGGTGCGAAAAAGGCCCGATCCTGACCCTCGTATAAATACTTACCTGTAAATACTTGCCTGCCAGCCAAAACAGGTTCAGTATTTGTCGGTACGCGTGGACCGGCAGGAGGGTCGCACCCATGAAATGGAACGCACGCGAAGAACCTGAAAAACGGCCAGGCGAAGCTGGCAAGCTTGCCCGCCCGCGTGGGTTTGCTGACCGTACCGATTACGAGCAACGATATTTTGTAAATCTGGTGGCGACGGCCTTTATTCTCGCACTGGGGCTGGGCATCGGGTGGACAGTGAAGGCTCTCGACCGGCAAATTGTTCTCGACAAATGTCTGGAGTCTGGCCGCAAGGAATGCCGCCAGATCACAGATGCCGGTGTTCGCGGCTACGTAAAGCTCAACAAATAATGTCTTGAGCGCTGTTCCAGCCACAAACGAAAGCGCTTTCACGCTGGCCAGAGCGAAATCTCCAGCCCCGTAGCTTTGGTATTTTCCCCGCACAGAGCGACATGAAAAAGCCCGCCCCATTTCTGAGGCGGGCTATGTTTTTTCAACGCGTACCCGATGGTCAGGCCATTGCGCCGGGTTCTTTCTTGTGACGCATTTTCAATGCGTACCCTATTGCCACGACAATGGCAGCACCGAGGGCGGGAACTCCATAGTGGACCAGTCCCTGATTCCAGCTTTTGAAGAAACCT
>CAMDKB010000076.1 GCA_945901195.1 Rhizobium sp. Q54 | reverse complement strand
CGCGACGATGGCTTTCAGCGTGGGGTCGCCGACCAGATTGCTGTAGACAACAACGCGGCCTTCCTTCTTGGCGGCATCGACGGTTTCGTTCCAGCTCTGGGCCTGCGCCGCAGACGCCAGCGCTAGTGTGGCCGCCATGGCGGCAAATTTCAAAATGGATTTCATGTTCTGTTTCCTCATGCCCTGATCTCCCACGGTGCATCCTTGCGATCGAGATTGTCGCTGAGGCGCTTTTGCAAGAAGCTTATGTCTATCTGGTTCACGCTACCAGAGCCTGCCAGATCAAGTGCGTGAGCCGCAGCGGCTCCCATCGCCATACACGGTCCCATCACGCGCACGCTCGACAATGCCGCGAGATCTGCGTCGATGCATCGGCCGGCTGCAACGAGGTTGTCACCTTCATGGGGAATGAGAGAACCCAGCGGCACATAATGCACATGCTCGGGCGGAAAGCTCTGCCAGACATAGCCCTTGTCGGTATCATGCAATTCAACGGGCCAGGCGGTGCGGCCGATGGCGTCGGGATGGCGATAGCCGCTGCGCACTTCATCCAGGGTCAATTGATGACGGCCCGCAATCCAGCGGGTCTGCCTGATGCCGGGCATGCCGTAGGCGCGCACTTTGGCTTGTCCGAAACAGGCCGGGAACTGCTCGCGCACAAATCTCACGGCAAGGTCGGCCTGGTCTTTACCTGAAAGCGCACTTTTCGACATGGCGACAGGGTCAAGCGGCGTTTCCGTATGGGTCATGTTCAACGCCGCAATACGGCGGCCGGGGATCACAAAGGAAACGGCGTTGCGCCGTAACAGGCCGTATTCGTCGCCCTTTTCTTCCATGCGAATGCGCATTTCATCGCGCGTGGGATGCGCGTCTTCATTGATGTTTTCAACCACCACCATTTGGGTGCCATAGACCGGATGACCCGCCGATTCCCGGCACTCAAAGCCTGCCTGATAGGCGAGCGCGGCATCGCCGGACGCGTCGACAAAACCTGTCGCCTCCACGATTACATCGCCGTAACGGGTGACCAGTTCAAGGGACCGGATGCGCCTGCCGTCGCGCTCGACATTGCGCATGATGGCTCCCAGCAACAAGGTGATGCCGGCTTTCTGCACGTTGGTTTCCACCCAGCGCGAGAGGGCAATTTCGTCGTAATAGACGACGGTGGTGATTGGCCCATGCCGATAGAACAGCGCTTTATCCTGAGCGCCAAGATCGCGGAGAATATCATCGGCGATGCCGTGCGTGAACTGATAGCCGTGCGTGCCGTTGGAATAGAGCCCGCAATAGGTGCCGATGATCGAATTGACAGCCTGCCCGCCGAGCGAGGGCAAGCCGTCGACGAGGACGACCCGGCGGCCGAGTCTGGCAGCCTCAAGCGCCGCCGAAATGCCCGCAGCGCCGGAGCCCACGACGCAGATATCGCAGCCGATGCGTTGCGCCCGCGCGTTGGGGTTGCGCCGAACCGAGCGTGTGCCAGTTTCCGGATCCCCTTGCGTTTCCGGGTGTTCGTGATCTGCCGCACTTGCCGCGCCCATAGGGATCCCCATCACATTTCCTGAAGCCGCCCCGATAGCACGGATGCGAGTTGCGGCAAAAGGAACCCCCTGCTGCACTTGCTGTCCGCTGTCCGCCGTTGCAAAGTGGTTTGGAACCAGAAGCGATGGCTGCCGCCGTCACAATAACCGCCGCGAGGAAACATGAAATTCGGACTATTCGACCATCTCGAGCGCTCGGAAGACCGCCCGCTCTACACCCAGTTTGACGAGCGGCTGGAATTTGCTGCTGCGGCAGACGAGGCAGGCTTTTACGCCCTGCAGGTCGCCGAGCATCATTCTTCGCCGCTCAACATGGTGCCTGTGCCTGGCCTGTGGCTCTCGGCCGTCGCCCGCGCCACCAAGAGCATGCGGATAGGCACGCTGGTTTATCTGCTGCCGCTCTATTCGCCGTTGCGGTTGATGGAAGAAATCTGCATGCTGGATCATCTCAGCAAGGGTCGCCTTGAAATCGGCATTGGCCGCGGCGTCTCGCCATTCGAGATGAAATATCATCACGTCGAGCATTCAGACTCCCGCGAGATCATGATCGATCATTACAAATGCTTGCGCGCCGGCCTGGGTCAGAAGGAATTTTCCTACGAAGGCAAGCATTATCAATATAAAAACGTGCCACTGCCGTTTCAGCCGCTGCAGCATAATCTGGCCTATTGGTACGGTTCTTCCAACCTGACGGGCGCGCAATGGGCGGGCGAGCATGGCATGCATTTTGTGGCCAATGGCGGTGTTGATTTTGCCAAGCCGAATATCGAGGCGTATCGGGCGGCGCTCGCCAAGCGCGGTGGTGTCGAGCATCCCAAAGCTGATTTTCCCGGCGGCGGCGTTATCGGCCATCTGCGCCATGTGGTCGTTGCCGACACTGATGAAGAGGCTGTGCGAATCGCCAAACCGGCCATTGAACATCACGCGGGCTCGCTGAACTGGATTCGCAAGCGCCACAACCAGACCGAATTTGCTGACCGCCTGCACGTTCACCGCACGGAAAGCTTTGAGGATTGGGCAAAACTCGGCATGGTCGTCGCCGGCAGCCCGGAAACGGTTCGCCGGGAACTTACCAAACAGGCCGAGGCATTGGGTGCGAACTATCAGTCGCTCTACATGTTCTTTGGTACGATGACGCTGCCGCAAGCCCTGCGTTCCCTGCAATTGTTCCGCAACGAAGTCATGCCGAAAATGGCGGATGTCGGGGTAATTATGTCCGCTCTGGCGCAGGCTGCGGAGTAGTCAAAGCGGGCGCAAGAACCCCTCGTGCTATAATTGCCTGCTCCTCAGGCTCTCTGGCAGGAGGGATCTACTTGCGCATTGCTGGGCGGCCACATCGTCAGGTGCGCGGCCTCAGACCTCGGGACGCGAGCATCGCTCGCTTCCTGGGTTGAGGAGAACGTTCATCCAGTAATTGTGCTGCGGCATGATCGAGCGCTCGCGCGCCCCGGTGCTGGCCGTGGCAGATCGCCACCGCCAGCGCGTCAGTGGCGTCTGCGCTTTTGGCTTCGGCCTTGGGCAGCAGGATCCTGATCATCATGGCGACCTGCTGTTTCTCGGCATGACCGGCGCCTACGACTGTTTTCTTGATCAGATTGGCGGCGTATTCGGCGACCGGCAGTCCGGCGAGAGCCGGCACAACGAGTGCTATTCCCCGGGCCTGGCCGAGTTTCAGGGCCGATTGCGGATCCCGATTGACGAAGGTTTCCTCGACCGCCGCTTCGACTGGCATGTGTTCGTGGATCACAGACGCAAGACCATCGTGGAGTTGACGCAGGCGATCGGCAAGAGAAAGCTTGGCGTCCGAATGCACGACGCCGCACGAGATATAGGACAGGCGGGAGCCATCCTGCTCGATGATGCCCCAGCCGAGGTTTCTCAAGCCGGGGTCAATTCCTATGATGCGAATCGGAGCGGAAGCCATATAGTAAGTCTAGTGGCGGCGTGACGGATAATACAGGGGCGGGCAATTGTTCAATCTTACTGCGCTGCTGCATGACGCCTGGCAATTGCTGCTGCAGCCACAAACCTGGTTCGTCGCCGCTGTCGTGCTCGTGTCAGGTATTGTTCGCGGCTTCTCCGGATTTGGCGGGGCGCTGATATTCATTCCGCTCACCGCCTCGATCATCGGGCCGCAAAAGGCCGTTGCGGTGTTTTACCTCTTCGATCTGGTTAGTGCGACGCCCTATGGCTACACTTATTTCCCCAAGGCGAACTGGAAAGAAGTCGCGCCCATGTATGCGGGCGCATTATGCCTGCTCCCCTTCGGCATATACGTTCTGGAACACACCGACCCCATGACGCTGCGTTGGGCGCTGTGCCTGCTGGTCATCGCCATGCTTGCCCTGCTCGTTACAGGCTGGCGATACAAGGGGCAGCCGACGACTGCCGCTTCCGTTGGCGTTGGCGCGCTGGCGGGATTTTCTGGCGGCTCGACTGGGATTTCGGGGCCGGTGGTCATTGCCTACTGGCTGTCCAGCACGTCCACAGCCGCGGTTATCCGCGCCAATATCATGGTGTTTTACGCACTGCAGTCGACGACGACCGACGTCATCCTGTTCTTCAAGGGGATGTTCACATTCGATGTCGCCGTCTATGCGCTGGTTGCCTGGCCGCTCTATTCACTGGGCCTGATGGTCGGCGCACGCTCGTTCAAGGGATCATCAGACTGGCTTTATCGCACTAGCGCCTATGTGCTGATCGCGATTTCCGCCGTCATATCTTTACCCTTGTTCGACAGCTGGATCCGATAGGGGCTGGATTCATGTTCCTTGAACGGTTATGGCCTGCAGCATGAAAGACAGACCTCATCCCATGGCGATCCTGATCGGCATTCTGTTTGCCGGCATCCTGGTTTGGCCATGGTTACAACGCCAACAATACGCGCCCAAAGGTTCGGTGGTCGACGCTGTTGTCGTCCTCGTGCTGGTTGGCGGCTATTACGCTTACAAGAAATGGTATGACGCCGGGAAAAAGGGCTGAACTGCCGCTTTGGCATGATCGTCCAGTTTTTTTGGCTTAAACACGCGCAGAAACTCCGGATTTCAAACATTTCGAAGCTAGACACCATTTATTGATTCTGATAATTGGCCCCGCATAATCGAGCGTCTGTTGCTCGTTCGGTTGCCTTTTTCTCTGCCACCACCCTGCTATCCAAAGCGATGCAGCCCAACTCAGGATGTTCGAGTGCAAGTTCTCGTTCGCGACAATAATGTCGACCAGGCCCTCAAAGCGCTCAAGAAAAAGATGCAGCGCGAGGGCGTTTTCCGCGAGATGAAACTTCGTGATCATTACGAGAAGCCTTCCGAGAAGCGAGCCCGCGAAAAGGCCGAAGCTGTGCGCCGCGCCCGCAAGCTGGCTCGAAAGAAGTTGCAGCGGGAAGGCTTATTGCCGATGAAGCCCAAGCCCGGCATGGATGGCGGTCGTCCGGCCTGACCGCATTGCACTGCGTGCGGTTAGGATCTGGCGATACGCAAGCTCAAATCAAATTGGTATTTTTCGGCGCCCCGGGTATAATCCGCGCGGCGCCGTGACTTTTTGGTAACCATCATGGGCGATTGTGCTCTCAACGATCTGTTGGCGCGGATCAGCGGGCTGCAAATGGCAATTTGTCTCATTTCAGCCGTATTCGCCCGGCCTTTCATGGGCTGAAATTCAATCTGGAAGATATTGCCGGTAACCGGCAGGGTAAGTAAAATGTCCGAAGTTGTAAGCTTTTCGCCTTTTTTGAGCTTGATCAGGTTGAACCCTGCCCGGCTCCTTGGTGCTTTGTCAGCCGCCGGATTTGCGCTCACACTGGCCGGTTGCGACGCGGCGGGGCCGATGGGCGCGAGCGTTGGCCGGGGTGTCGCCGCGACGGCGACTGCCGACGAGGGAACGAAAGACAATCTGCAGTCCTTGAGCGAATATATTCGCGCCAATCCGGGCGACGCTCAAGGTTTCAACACGCGCGGCGCAGCCTATGCCAAGATTGGCCGGTATCAGGATGCGATTGTTGATTTCGGTCAGGCGATCAGAATCGATCCCGGCAATGCGCCGGCGCTCACCAACAGGGGTCTCGCCCAGCGTCAGGCGGGAAATGACCAGGCTGCACTTGCCGATTTTACGGCGGCCATTCAGGCCAGTCCCCGTCACGCCTCAGCCTATGTCGCGCGCGCCAATTTGTTGCGTACACGGGGCGACCTCAATGGGGCCATGGGCGATCTGACCGAAGCGATCCGGATCGCGCCGGAAAATGCGGAATCCTTTCATGCACGCGGGTTGATCCATCAGCGTCAGGGTGATCACGCTCGCGCGATCTCGGATTTTGACAACGCCATCGACCGGAATCCCTTTGTGGCAGCGCCTTATGAAGCCCGCGGGCAGAGCCTGACGTTGGTGGGGCGCCACGACTCCGCCATTGAGGATTTCAACGCGGCTCTCAACGTCAATAATAGCAATGGCGATGCGTGGGCGGGACTCGGCGTGGCCTACGAGCGCAAGGGCGACCGGCTCAAGGCGTCCGAAAGTTACAACCGCGCGCTGGTCGTTTCGCCAAACAATACGCTGGCTAAGGAAGGTCTCGGCCGCGTTGGGCGTGGCTAGGCCAATAGCTTCGGACCGGTTGAAGGACTAGACTTGACGGGTAACAGGAGCCCGCCATGAGAAGCCGTTTCGAGCCTGCCGCGACCGATCTCGTTCCGTTGATGCCCCGCTGCCCCGTGCCGCCATTGCGCTTGTCGCTGGCCGGCGGCGGCTGTTATGATCTTTCCGCCGACAGCCCGCCGTTGTTTTCCATGATCGTTTTTTATCGCGGCCTGCATTGCCAGCAATGTCAGGCCTATCTCGGCGAACTCGAAAAGATGCTGCCGGAATTCGACAAGCGCGGCATTTCCAGCGTGGCGATTTCCTGCGATGAAAAAGAACGCGGCGAGGGCGCAAAAGCCCAATGGTCTCTGCAGAATACGCGCATCGGATATGATCTCTCGCCACGCGCGGCGCGCGACTGGGGCTTGTTTCTCACCGAAGGCCGGCCGCGCGCGCAGGGTCTTTCCGAGCCGCCAATCTGCTGCGAGCCGGCGCTTTATCTCATCGGTCCCGACAAGACGCTGTGGTTTTCTGCAGTGCAGAACATGGCGTTTGCGCGGCCGCGCTTTTCGGATGTGATCGAGGGGTTCGAGTTTCTCTTTGCGCGCGGTTATTTCAAAGACAAGGAATGTCCGGCGCGTGGCGAGATGATCACTTTACCCAAAAGCTGACATATGGAGCCGCAGCGGGGCATCATACTTTACGACAGTGTGTGTATTTTGTGCTCGCGCTGGAGCCGTTTTGTTGTAACACGCGATTCCCAGGCGATCTTTCGATTTGCGCCGATGCAAAGCGACAAGGGCCGCGCGATGGCGATATCGCTCGGCATCGATCCGGATGATCCCGATAGCTTTGCCGTGATATTCAACGGCGCAACGTTCAAAAAATCTGCGGCCGTCATCGCCATCGTCGAGCAATTGCCTCGCTGGCAATGGTGTCGCTATTTCAGATATCTACCGGAAGCTATGCTCGACTGGCTTTATGACCGGATAGCAAAGAATCGTTACAGGATATTCGGCAAATCGCAGATGTGCATCATTCCTGAAGCCAGCATAAAAGCCCGTTTTGACGATCTGGATTCGGCCATCACAAGGGTTTCCGCAGGTGAACGTTGAGAAGCGTCGCATACTCATAATTGGAGGTTACGGCACATTTGGGGGCCGCGTTGCGCAATTGCTGGCGGATGACGAACGCGCCATTCTGTTGATCGCGGGGCGTTCAAAGACAAGCGCTGAACAGTTTTGCGCCAGGCACCGTCGCAAGGCCGAGATGACACCCTGCACCTTTGATCGAACAGGCGATCTGGCTGCACAATTGGCGGCCTTGTCGCCTGATATCGTGCTGGACGCTGCGGGACCGTTTCAGTCCTATGGAGCTGATCCCTATGCGCTGGTGCGCGCTGTGGTCGCGCAAGGTGCTCATTATCTCGATCTTGCTGACGCTTCGGATTTTGTGCGTGGCATTGCGCAATTCGACAACTCCGCCCGTGCTCGGGGCGTTTCCGTTCTGTCTGGCGTGAGCAGTTTTCCGGTCCTCAATGCTGCTGTCGTCAGGGCGATGCTAAAACCCGGCGACATTCCTTTGGAAATGTCGGGCGGTATTGTGCCCTCGCCGCATGCCGAAATAGGCCCCAATGTGATGCGCGCCGTCGCCAGCTATGCGGGCAAGACTATATCCATCACACGGGAAGGCTCAACAGGAGAAGCTCTCGCACTGATTGAAACGCGTGACATGACGGTTGCCACGCCCGGCGCCCTGCCCGTCGGCAGAAAACGATTCACGCTTGTTGATGTGCCAGAACTGGTCTTGTTTCGCGACCTCTGGCCCGGCGTGCGCGATGTCTGGGTCGGCGTTGGCATGTCGCCGCAATGGTTGCAGCGCATGTTGAATGTCGTTGCCAGGCTTGTGCGACACAGGTTGCTGCCATCGATCCTGCCGTTCGCGCCTCTCATGTTGCGCGTCCAGGCGCTGCTGGCGCGGGGTGAGCATCGCGGCGGTATGGTGATCCGCGTGCGGGGGGACAATCGGGAGACCGGGCCGTTTGCGCGAAGCTGGCATATGACGGCCGAAGGCGACGACGGGCCGATGGTTCCGTCGATGCCGGCGGCCATCATCATCGCTCGCGTTCTGGAAGGCACTCCGCCGAATCCGGGCGCGCGTGCGGCCCTGCAGGAACTGGAACTGCCCGCGTATGACCGGACATTTGAACCGCGCCGGATCCGTTACGGCTTTCGCGATGACATGGCGGGCGCGCATGGCCCGCTCTACCGGCGTGTCCTGGCTTGCGCATTCGAATCGCTCTCACCCGCGCTGCAGGCCATGCATGATCGCCAGGGGGACAAGATCGCATGCGGCGTTGCGCAGATTGACCGCGGAGTTGGACTGCTTTCGCGGATTGCTGCGGCTATTGTTGGATTTCCGCCCGGTGGCCGAGGTGTCCCGGTCAAGGTCAGTTTTGTCGTCAGCAATGGCGTGGAAATTTGGCAGCGCGATTTTGGGGGACGGAAATTTCAGTCTGCCCAAAGGGAAGGCACGGGACGGAATGCAGGTTTGATCACGGAAGCTTTCGGCCCGGCAAGTTTTGGACTTGCCTATGAAATCACCGGTGGGCGAGGCAATCTCGTCTTGCGCAAGTGGCAGTTCATGGGCGTACCGATGCCGATGTAGCTGGCGCCACAGAGCCGGGCTTTCGAATATGAGGACGACGGAAAGTTCCATTTTTTCGTGAAAATTTCGCATGACCTGACTGGACTTATCGTGCGTTACCGGGGATGGCTGACGTAAGCCTTTCCTGGCTGACGGTCCTGCGCCCATTGGTCCACACGCCGTTTTAACTGAGCGATTGCCCACCGCATGCATTTGCGCTACACGCAACAGCGAAAACTCTATCTTGAGGTTGGGGTATGGCGGACAATCACGGTGCAGCGGCAGGCGATCGGGCGGGTCATCCGGATATGGATTATGCCGAACACGAGAAGACCTACAAGTTTTTCGTCGCACTGACGAAGTGGGGTGTGATCTCGAATGTTGTCCTGCTTACCCTGATGGCGATATTCCTGCTCTGAATTCAACTAATTTCTGACCATACGAGCGCTGGGATATACGCCTGCGCCGGCAAGCTGGGCTTGCGTCCAGCCAAATCCCCGTCAATAAATTCTACGTGGACATGACGCAGCTATTGTCCCGCCAAATCGCCGGAGGAGTTTATGCGCATCGCGGTTCCTGCCGAGACTGAGGGTAATGAGACCCGGGTCGCAGTAACGCCTGACATTGTGAAACGCCTGATCGGGCTTGGTGCGGACGTCGCCATCCAGAAGGGCGCGGGCAAGAATTCGGGTGTTACTGACGCCGATTATGAAGCTGCCGGGGCCACACTTGCCGCATCAGCTGCAGATGCCTTCAATGGCGCAGACGTCGTGTTGGGCGTTCGTCGCCCTGTCGCGAGCAGTCTTGCGGGCGTGGCTAAAGGCGCTGCGGTTATCTCAATCATGGATCCTGATGGGCACGAGGCCGAGCTTGCACAGCTCGCCGCTGCCGGGGTCAGCGCCTTCGCGATGGAACTGATGCCGCGCATTACCCGCGCTCAGGTGATGGATGTTCTCTCATCACAGGCTAATATTGCCGGTTACAGGTCCGTGATCGATGGCGCCGCCGAATATGGCCGCGCGTTGCCGATGATGATGACCGCTGCGGGCACCGTTCCTGCGGCTCGTATTTTTATCATGGGGGTCGGCGTCGCAGGTCTCCAGGCCATCGCCACAGCGCGCCGCATGGGCGCAATCGTGACCGCGACGGACGTCCGTCCCGCAACCAAAGAACAAGTGGAATCACTGGGCGCGAAATTCCTTGCGGTTGAAGACGAAGAGTTTGCACAGGCGCAGACGGCTGGCGGGTATGCCAAGGAGATGTCTAGAGAATATCAGGCAAAACAGGCAGCTTTGACAGCGGCCCATATTGCCAAGCAGGACATCGTCATCGCCACGGCGCTTATTCCGGGCCGTCCCGCGCCCAGGCTCATCACGGCCGACATGGTGAAATCCATGCGCGCGGGCTCTGTCATCATTGATCTTGCAGTTGAGCGTGGCGGCAATTGCGAACTTGCCAAGCCCGGCGAAATCGTCGTGTCGGAAAACGGCGTGAAGATCGTCGGCCATCTCAATGTGCCCGGCCGTCTGGCTGCAACTTCCTCCGGTCTTTATGCCAAGAACCTCTTGTCCTTCCTTGAGACCATGGTCGACAAGGACAAGAAAGCGCTTGCGATCAACTGGGATGACGAACTCGTCAAGGCGACCTTGCTGACCAGGGACGGCGCGGTCGTGCATCCGAATTTCCAGCCGAAATCCTGAGGGGCTGACCATGGCGAACGAAGCTGCAACGAAATCACTCATCGACGCGGTAACCCATGCCGCGCAGCAATATGGCGATGCCGTCGCATCGGCGGCTGGTGGAGCTGCCCATGCTGCCAGTGGTGGGGCTATCGATCCTTTTGTGTTTCGGCTGGCCATTTTCGTGATGGCGATTTTCGTTGGATATTACGTCGTGTGGTCAGTCACGCCGGCGTTGCACACGCCGCTGATGTCGGTGACCAATGCCATTTCGTCCGTGATTGTCGTGGGCGCATTGCTCTCGGTCGGCGTTGACGGTTCGGATGCCGGCGCAACGATGGCGAAGATATTCGGCTTCATCGCACTCGTGCTTGCCAGCGTGAACATATTCGGCGGCTTTCTGGTCACCGAGCGCATGTTGTCCATGTACAAGAAGAAGGGCTGACGTCAATGAGCGCCAATTTCGCAGCCGTTCTTTATCTTGTCGCGGGCGTCCTCTTCATCATGTCGCTGCGCGGTCTGTCCTCTCCCGCTACGTCGCGGCAGGGAAATCTTTACGGCATGATCGGCATGGGGATCGCTGTTGTCACCACTCTGCTTTATCAAATGCCGTCCGGCTTCATGAGCTGGCTGCTTGTTATCGGGGGTATTGCTATTGGCGGCGGCATCGGCGCGTGGCGTGCGCGCACAGTGCAGATGACCGACATGCCCCAACTGGTCGCGTTCTTTCACGCGCTGGTAGGTCTGGCCGCCGTGCTGGTGGCCGCAGGCGCACTCTATGCGCCCGCTGCATTCGGAATTGGCGCTGCCGGACACATTCACGCGGCGAGCCTGGTGGAAATGGCGCTTGGCGCGGCCATTGGAGCGGTCACGTTCACCGGTTCGATCATCGCCTTCGCCAAGCTTGATGGCCGCATGTCCGGCAAGCCGATCATGCTGCCGCAGCGTCACCTCATCAACGGCGGGCTCGCCATATTTCTATTACTCATGCTCATTGCTTTCACGCAGAGCGAGAGCCACGCGGTGTTCGGCATCATCGTGGCGATTTCGATGGCGCTCGGTGTGTTGCTGATCATCCCGATCGGCGGCGCGGACATGCCGGTTGTGGTGTCCATGCTGAATTCCTATTCCGGCTGGGCGGCGGCGGGCATCGGTTTTACGCTTGGCAACATGGCGCTTATCATTACGGGTGCGCTTGTGGGTTCGTCCGGCGCTATCCTGTCCTACATCATGTGCAAAGGCATGAACCGTTCGTTCTTCTCGGTCATTCTGGGCGGCTTCGGCGGCGAAACGGACCTGGGTGAAGGCAAGGTCGAGACCCGGCCGGTCAAGCAGGGTTCGGCGGAAGACGCGGCCTTCATCATGAAGAATGCCGGCAAGGTCATCATCGTTCCCGGTTACGGCATGGCGGTGGCGCAGGCGCAGCATGCGCTCCGCGAAATGGCCGACATGCTCAAGAAAGAGGGCGTGGACGTCTCCTACGCGATTCATCCCGTCGCGGGCCGCATGCCCGGCCATATGAATGTGCTGCTGGCCGAAGCGAATGTACCCTACGACGAAGTGTTCGAGCTGGAAGACATCAATTCGGAATTCGCTCAGGCTGATGTCGCCTTTGTCATCGGCGCAAATGACGTGACCAATCCTTCCGCCAAGACCGATTCGAAATCACCCATTTTCGGAATGCCTATTCTAGATGTCGAGAGGGCCAAGACCGTGCTGTTTATCAAGCGCGGGATGGGTTCGGGCTATGCAGGCGTCGAGAATGAATTGTTCTTCCGCGACAACACCATGATGCTGTTCGCTGACGCCAAGAAGATGGTCGAGAACATCAACAAGGCGCTCTCGCATTGAGGATGTGCCGCGCGTGCGGCGCACGGGCGCGGCGTCCTTGTTGAATGGCTTTTTGATTGCGGGGGTCGCCGGATATGCGGTGATCCTCGCTTTTTTGTATTTCAATCAGCGGCGGCTGCTTTATTTTCCCGACACCCAGAGTATTGCGCCCGCTGTTGCAGGGTTCTCGCGGGCTCAGGCGCATGAACTCAAAACGCCCGATGGCGTAAGCCTTGTTGCCTGGTATGCCCCGCCGGAATCCGGCAAGCCGTTGATCATTTATTTTCATGGGAATGCCGGGCAGATTGCAGGGCGTTCGCAGCGTTTTGCAGCTTTGACCCGTGACGGCACGGGCCTGCTGGCGGTCAGCTATCGCGGATATAGCGGGTCAAGCGGAGCTCCGGACGAGGCGGGCCTGATTACGGATGCCCATGCCGCCTATGACTTCGCCTTGTCGTCGGGGGGGCGAGCCGAGACCGTCGTCCTGTTGGGAGAATCGCTTGGGAGCGGTGTTGCGATCGCGCTGGCTGAAAAGGTGAAGGTCGCCGGGGTGCTGCTGGAAGCGCCCTATTCGAGCATTGTGGATGTAGCCGCCGCCAGGTACTGGATGTTCCCGGTGCGCCTCTTGATGCACGATCAGTTCCGTTCTGATCTGCGCATCGCACAGGTGAAAGCACCCGTTATGATCGTCCATGGCACCGCTGACCGGGTGGTGCCTGTTCATTTTGGCGAAAAGCTTTTTACGCTTGCCAAGGAACCAAAGACAATGGTGCGCGCGCAGGGCGAAGGGCACCAGCCACTCGATAATGCTGAAATCCTGGTGCAGGCGCGAAATTGGATTTTCACTACCGTCAACGGTGCGCGATAAATTCCGGCTCGCCAGCTTAAACTAAGCATTTTAATCTATGTATGGCGCGCAGGTTGGTCGCTTTCCGGCTGTGCGTTTATACCAACGGCCACTAGCGTCCCAACGTTAATCGAACAAATTCAATTGGTTGGATGGCTCGTTCTCCGAACTTTGCTGCGGCCAGTCCTGAAACAGGCTTAAAACCTGGGTTTTCTCGAAAAGCGCGAGGCTCAAAATCTGTAGGATTTCGTAGAGG
>CAMDKB010000075.1 GCA_945901195.1 Rhizobium sp. Q54 | reverse complement strand
CAAATCATGCTCCGCATTCAGGCTTGGTAACGTGATGAATTAAGCCGCATCGTCGTTAACAACAGGCGGCTGTAGCACGTCTATCGTTACACATTTTTGATCGATGCGACGGGCGCTTGTCCCGATAAAGATATTGATGCGCCCATTGTCGAGGCGCGGCTCCATGTTGAAATCGGGATAGCGAAACTGGTTCGCATTCAGCTGGAAAGTCGCCAGTGTGCGTTGGCCCGGCGCAAGCACAGCCTTGCGAAAATCCTTCAGCTCCAGGAGGGGGCGCGTGGCCAGGGCTACGGGGTCGTGCGTAAACATGAAAATCGTGGCCTCGCCCGAATGCGCGCCGGTATTGGCGATCTCGATCGATACGTCCACCGTTTCCTCTGCGCTGATGACGGGCTTGCTGACCTGGGCCTCGCCCAGTTCGAACTGCGAATAAGACAAGCCGTCGCCAAAGCCCCAGCGCGGGCCGATGGGCGCATCAAGGAAGCTGGTTGAGAACCCATTGTTGGGATCGTGCGGCCTGCCAGTGCTGCGCATGCCATAGTGAACGGGGATCTGGCCCGTACGATAGGGCCAGGAAATACACAGGCGGCCGGTCGGGTTGTAATCCCCAGCCACGACATCGCCTATCGCGCGGCCCGCTTCGGTGCCCCCAAATAACGCAATGAGAATGGCTCTGGGCCCAGCTGCCATCCAGTCCGGCAAAATCCACGGCCGGCTTGTCGCCAGGACGAGCAGCACGGGCTTGCCAGTTTCAAAGACGGCTTTTGCCAGTTCCATCTGACAATTGAACGGACGTGGAAGCGTGCGGCTTGCCGCTTCGCCAGTATGCTGCCGGTTTTCGCCGAGACAAAGAACGACCATGTCGCTCGCTTGCGCAGCCGCAACAGCGCTTGCAATGCCCGCTAAATCTGCGGGGCCATCGATGTTGGCGCCTGGGACATGTGCGATGTCCTGCGCGCGTAGGGATTCCCGAAGCCCCTGCAGAATGCTGATCGCCTGCTGCTCATCGCCAGCCATGCACCACGGCCCCATCATCTCGCTTTGCGCGTCCGCGAGCGGCCCAATGACAGCGATGCGCCGCACATCGTTTGACAATGGTAGAAGACCATCTTCGTTCTTGATCAGCACAAGCGAGCGCCGCGCCGCATCACGCGCTGACGCACGATGAGCGGGAATTGTATCAGGGCCGGGTATTTCCTGCTGCAATCCGCGCAGCGGATATTCAAAAAGACCCATCGCGCTTTTCATCTGCAGGATGCGGCGCACGGCCGTGTCGATCTCCTGCATCGTCACAAGACCGCGTTCCAGCGCGATCGGCAGGCCCTGTTCATAGGCGCCGGACATCATATCGATATCAATGCCCGCCTTGAGCGCAAGCACTGCTGCTTCAACGATGTCCTGCGCAACACCGTGCGGGATCAACTCGCCGATTGCGTTATAGTCGCTGACAATGACGCCGATAAAACCCCATTTCACACGCAACAGATCATGCAACAGTCCGCGATGTGCCGACATGGCAATTCCCGCGATGTCGGTGAATGACGGCATGATGCCGGCAACGCCAGCTTCGACAGCCGCCTTGAATGGTGGCAGATAAACTTCATGCAAGGCGCGCCGGGAAATATCGACCTCGGCATAATCGCGGCCCGCCGTTACTGCGCCATAAGCCACAAAGTGCTTGGCGACGCCTGCAAGCCGGCGATGCGGATGATCATTCGTGTTCTGAAAACCGGTGACCTTTGCGCGAGCATATTCTGCATTCACATAGGCATCTTCACCAGCGCATTCGCAGATGCGGCCCCAGCGCGGGTCGCGGCAGACATCGAGCATGGGCGCAAAGGTCATGTGAATGCCATCGCGTGTGGCTTCATCGGCAGCTTCAGCAGCAGTCCGCAGCCAGAGATCACGATCAAACGCGCAAGCCTCCGCCAGCGGGATCGGATAAATCGTGCGGTGGCCATGCAGGACATCGACCGAGAAATAGAGCGGTATTTTCAGGCGCGTTTCTTCCAGCGCAACCCGTTGAGCCTCGCGGATTTCATCATAACCCCACGTGTTGAGAATGCCGCCGACGCGACCTTCGCGCACAAGCATGACGGGGTCGCGGGGACTAACAGGGCCAGTGACAACAAGAGATGCCGCCAGCATCGACATCTGGCCGAGTTTTTCTGTCAGCGTCATTTGGCTGATCAGGTGTTCGATCTTGTCCGTATTCATGCCTTGCCCGCCAACACTTCAATTTTGTGCGGTTGTCTTGCGACGAAATTGCAACGCTGCGCAAGTGGCGAAAGCATAATCAATCAACGCAGCACGCAGGCCCTAGTCCACCAGTCCGGATGATCCCTCCGGATCACGCGGGCTGCTTTGGCCGCTGCTGTTCGTGTCTCGAACAGTCCGAAACAGGTTGCGCCCGAGCCCGACATTCGCGCCAGCTTGCAGCCGCGCGCTGCGGCTAACACCGAAATGACATGGCCGATAACGGGCGCCAGAAGGGACGCAGCATCTTCCATATCGTTACGGGCGCGACGCAGCAGTGAAACCAGCGCATCGAAGCTCAAGCCGGTTGCCATTTCAGGATGGCTTCCAAAATCTGCTTCCTCGCCAGGCTGCAGACCAATCTCGCCGAACACTGCCCTGGTCTCCAGCGCTATCCCGGGATTGACCTGCACTGCATAAAGCGGCGGCAGGGAAAGCACGGGCCCCAGAACCTCTCCGCGCCCGCGCATCATCCGCGCCCGGCGCTCCAGGCAGACCGGCACATCGGAGCCCGTGGCGGCGGCGGCGCTCAAGATTCTGGGATCGTCAGCGTTGATATTGCCCGCCCGCGCCAGTAGCCGCAGCGCGGCCGCCGCATCTGACGAGCCGCCGCCGATGCCTGCGGCAGCGGGGAGCGATTTGAACAGGTGGAACGCGCCTGCCCTGCATTCAGGCGCCTGCGCCTGCAGATTGCGAGCCGCTCTCAGAACGAGATTGTCTTCATGCGGGCCGATGGCGCCTGCTCTGGGGCCGTCGACCTTCAGGCCCGCCGCTGCGTCCGTATCGAGTGTCAGCACATCGCCAAAACACGTGAAGGCGACGAGGCTTTCCAGATCATGAAAACCATCGTTGCGGCGGCGCAGTACGTGCAGCGTCAAATTGATCTTGGCGGGCGCACGTTCAAACAGGCGCATCTGGTTTCCACCAATGGCTATCAGCCGCCGTCCTTCTGCTCTGGTGCGGTTTCAGCAGGGGCAGCCGGGAGCACGGGCGCGGGCGTTGATTCAGCCTTCTTCTTTTCGGATTCCTGACGCTCGACCATGTCCAGACCGTTCTCGATCTTTTTCAGGATACGCGGCAGATCTTCATCTTCAGGCTTCAGGTCGCGGGCATGGTTCCACTGGAAACCGGCTTCGAGAGTGCGGCCGACCTTCCAGTAAACGTCTCCCAGATGATCATTGATCGTGGGATCGGACGGACGCAATTCGATGGCCCGTTCCATTTCGCGCAGGGAATCCTCGTATTTGCCGAGGCGATAATAGGCCCAGCCGAGACTGTCGACGATATACCCATCCGTCGGGCGCAGCTCGACCGCCTTGCGCAACATGCGGAAGGCTTCATCGAGATTCTCGCCGCGATCCACCCAGGAATAGCCGAGATAGTTGAGCACGCTGGGCTGATCGGGGAACAGTTCCAGCGCCTTCTTGAAATCGGCTTCGGCAGCCGGCCAGTTCTTCATCCGCTCGTGGGTGACGCCGCGATAATAAAAGGTCGACCAATTGCCGCGTTCATCCTTGGGCGAGACTTCCAGGACTCTTGTGTAATAATCGGCGGCCTTGCTGAACTCCTTGCGGGCGCGATGCAGATTGCCCAGTGCCAGAAGCGCTTCGGGCTCCCTGGGCTGTATCTTCAAGATATCTTCCAGATGCGCCTGCGCTTCGTCCTTACGCTCCAGGGTTTCCAGGGTCAGGCCGATCTGGAGATCTGCATTGGGACGCAGGGGCGAGTTCTTGGGCATCTGCTCGTAAACATCAATCGCGCGATCATATTGCTTGAGGCGATCATAGATGTCGGCGAGGCTGACGATAGCGAGGGGATGATCGGGCCGCAGATAGATTGCGAGCCGCAGATAGATCATCGGGACCAGTTCCTGCCCGCGGCGCGGATTTGCAGAGCCAAGTCCGTACAGCACTTCGGCCGCGCCTTCAGTCGCATCGGAAATAGCGGGCGGAATGGGCTTGCCGTCGTTGATGTTCTTGATCGCGGCCACCACAAGCGGATGGCGCGGCAGCAGCGCATCAAATGCCTTGTAGGCAGCCAGCGCCTTTTCGCGATCGCCTTGACGGCCGGTTATGCTGGCATAGGCTTCCACCAGACGCAGCGTATTCTTGTCGGAATCGTAGGCCGCCTGCATGCGCTTGAGCGCCTCGGCGGGCCTGCCCGCGACATCGTTGATCAGCGCGCCATGAAAATCACGAAACAGAGCCAGCGCCTGATTATTCAGCGAACCTATGGTCTCTTGCGCCTTGGCTATGTTGCCAGAGCCGAGCCATGTCCACGCGTTGAGCAGGGTGCCGGTGACGTCGCTGGCCTCCGACATCTTTCCGCGCTGCAAATGGGTCCGCGCCGTGGCGAACTGGCCCATCTTGATCGAGCGCACTGCCAGCGCAAGGCGCGCAAGGCCATTGCCGGATTCGCGCCGCACCAACACGTCGGCAATGCGGAAGGCGTCGTCCATGTTGCCGTTGGAGAGCGAGGCCACAAAAGCGCGGCCCACCACTTCGGTGTTGCGGGGATCGCGACGCATCACCTCGCGAAAATAGATCGACGCCGCCTGCGTATCGGACTGGGCCCCTGCCATGATCGCGGCAAGGTAATTGCCCGTCAACGTATCGCCGGTTTCCAGCGGAGTTGAATTATTGGCAGTTCCACGCGCCAGTGCCGGGAAAGCCATCAAAAGAGCCGCTGCCGCCACGGCGGCGCGCGCTGATTGGCTGGCGGTCTTGCGGGCAGTCGTGCGGGCCGTTGTCATCGTCAAATGTCTAAAAGGCACGGGAACTCGCTCTGTAGCGGTGCAGTCACAGATGCCTGCACCTTTTGATCGCAGGGGTCCAGCCCCAAAGGTCGCAAGCTCCAAGGATTCGCCGAGAAACATGGCCGTTTTAGGTTCACACGGCAAGGGGGCGTGCGATGGGGAGCGGCGAGCTGGTGGGCCGGGGGGATTTAGCAAACGCTAAAACAGCAGTGCCATGCGCTCTCCCCCGCCTCCGGCGGGAACCTTCTCCCGCCAGGGGAGAAGGATATCACCCCAGCCTTATCATCCGTTCCACGCTTTCGCGCGCGCGCACGGCCAGCGCGGGGTCGATGACCACTTCCTCGCGCAGGTAGATCAGGCTATCGAGAATTTTGGGCAGGGTGATGCGTTTCATGTGCGGGCAGAGATTGCAGGGTTTGACGAATTCGGTCACGCCGCCGGTCTCGGCCTGCACGTTGTCGGCCATCGAGCATTCGGTGACCAGCAGCACGCGGGCGGGCTTTTGGGTCTTCACATAGTCGATCATGGCCGCAGTCGAGCCGGCAAAGTCCGACGCTGCAATCACCTCGGGCGGGCATTCGGGATGGGCTATGATCTTGATGGTGGGATCATTGGCGCGATAGGCGTTCAGTTCCTCGGCCGTGAAACGCTCGTGCACTTCACATGCGCCATGCCAGGCGATGATCTTCACTTTGGTGCGCGCCGCCACGTATTTGGCGAGATATTGATCGGGCAGGAAGATGACCGTGTCCACGCCAAGGCTTTCCACCACCTTCACGGCGTTGGAGGACGTGCAGCAGATATCGACCTCCGCCTTCACCTCGGCAGACGTGTTGACATAGGCCACAACGGGTACTCCCGGATAGGTCTTGCACAGCAGGCGCACATCCGCCCCGGTGATGGAGGCCGCCAGTGAGCAGCCCGCGTTGAGATCGGGGATCAGCACGATCTTGTCCGGGTTCAGCAACTTGGATGTTTCGGCCATGAAGTGGACGCCGCCCTGCACGATGATATCGGCCTGTGAGCTGGCGGCCAGTTTGGCAAGCTGAAGGCTGTCGCCGACAACGTCAGCAACGCAATTGTAGATTTCCGGCGTCTGGTAATTATGCGCGAGGATGACAGCGTTGCGCTGCTTTTTCAGGTCGTTGATGGCCTTCACATAGGGCGCATGAAACGGCCATTCGACGGGCGGCATGACGGATCTGATCTTTTCGTAGAGATGCGCAGTTTCCCGCTCAACCTCAGGCGTCCAGGCCAAATTGGGCATCGGAAGAACGCCAAGGCGGCGGGCGGCAGCGGACAGGACTGGCGTTTTTGAGCCCGACAGGGCCGGAACCAGATGTGCAGGGGCTGGACGAACGGGAGTGTTGATGCGGACAGCTTCCATGACTGGCTCCTTTTACTCGTAGTGAGCATATCTTGTGCCCGAGAAAACCGGCCTTGCGCCGGGATAGGGCATTTCACAGTTTTGTTATGCTCATTTCGAGTACAAATATAGCAAAGGCTGGACAGAATTGAAAGGGGCGACGCGCAATTCATTTGCGATCGATCCGAACGGCCGATGCCAAGCCCAGCCGCTGCCGTTGGCGCGAATGGTCGTCGGATAAATCATCGCTGCGGTGGCATTGATCCCGAGCTGGATGCCAAGGACACAGAAGCCAGCCACAATGAGACTGACCACATCAAGCAGCCAGAGAGCGCCGTGATGACGGCCAGCCCTTAAGCAGACAGATGCCAACGATCGCCAGCTTGATATTGAAAGATGTGATGCCACGCTCATCAAGCAGGCGGGATGCGTCTAGAGGTTCCGCCATGTGTTCCTCACCTGCGCGTTTGCGCCTTGCGCCAAGCTTAGTTGCTCGGAAGCGCTGGCGCAGGCCCGGTTGAAACTCCGGCAGGTTGATATCCGACAAGTGGAAAATCTGGCAGCATGCTTGCCGCCGTTTTCTGCCGTGCTAGGGTGGATTCAACACCCGAAAACGAAACGCATCAACGTCATTTACCCCGGCAGGCCTTCATGAAATCCGCACTGTTTTCTACCTGCAAATATCATGGCCCATCGGTGGGCGCGGGCTGGCCTGTGACAGGCCGTGTTTATTCGCACGAACACGCGATGGACTCGATGCAGCAAAGCCTTGATCAATTCCGCATCGCCGATGAGGTGGGGTTTGATTGGGTTACAGTGGCCGAACATCATTTCGCACCGTTTTCGTTGACGCCCAATCCGCTCATCATGGCGGGCGCGCTCACGCAGGTTGTCAAACGCGCCAAGATTGCGCTGCTGGGTTCTGACATTCCCATTCTCAATCCGGTGCGCGTCGCCGAGGAAATGGCGATGCTCGACACGATGAGTGGCGGCCGTGTGGTGGCCGGCATGTTGCGCGGCACAGCCAATGAATATGTCACGTACAATATCAATCCGGCTGAATCGCGCGGACGGTTTGAAGAGGCGCTGCTGCTGATCAAGATGGCGTGGACTGAGACCGAGCCTTTCGGCTGGCAAGGCCGCTATTATGAATATCGCACGATCTCGCTCTGGCCTCGCCCCGTGCAGAAGCCGCATCCCAAAATCTACATGTCGGGATCATCACCTGAATCGGCCGAGTTCGCCGCGAAAAACCGCATCGGCCTCGGCTTTGCGGTCACCAATGTGCCCCTCGCAAAAAAAGCGCTCACGTATTTTCGTGCGCAAGCCAGTGAGGATGGCTGGGAGCCGGAACCAGACGATGTCATCTATCGCCTTGGCGTTCATTGTGCAGAGAGCGACGATCAGGCGCTGGAAGATTTGAACGAAGCGACCAAGGGCGCGCCAAAGGTCAGTCTCACCATGTCCAACCGGGCGCTCGAAGGCGCGATTGCCTCCACCGGTTATTATGGCCGCGACATGGAAAGCCAGCGCCAGCGCCTGATGCCGGCCGATTTGAAAACCCGGATCGAGAACGGACAGATATTGCTGGGTTCACCTGACACGATTGTCAAACAGATCGAAAATATCAAACGTGAACTGGATTGTGGCGTGCTGGATTTTACGGTCGCGCATCAGATGGGAGCCAAAACAAACCGCTCCATCGAATTGCTCGGCGAAAAAGTCGTGCCGCGCATCGCCAACTGGTAATCCAAACTCCGGGCAGGATCATGAACGCGAACACATGTTTTATTGTATCGGGCGAGGGTGAACCCGTCGTCTGCCTGCTGGGCAATTCCGCCGCTGCGCTGATGGATGTCTTGACCGGCGATTTCAAGGTTTTGGCAATGCCGCCCGACGACATGATCATGGAGGCGCTGATGGCGGCGGCAAAGGCGCGCGGACTGGAGACTTTTTCTCTGGTCGTTCATGGCGCTGATGCAACGCTGGCGTTGCAACTGGCAGCCGCCTATCCGCAAGTTGTTCAGGCACTCGTCCTGCTGTCGCCACTGGCGCTGCGCGCGGACGCCACGGCGCACGATGCTGCGTTGAGTGAACAGCTTCCCAATGTAAAAGCGCAGGTTCTCGCCCTCTTTGGCACGCGCGACAAGGCCGCGCCCCCATCCATGGGCGGCCACTACAAACGCGCGCTTGCGAACTGCCATCTCATGTATGTCTATGACGCCGAAGACACGGCCAGCGAACGGCTGGAAGCTGTGAGCGAAGTGGTGCTCGACTTTCTCAAACGCCGTGATGCGTTCCTCGTCAACAACAAGGATGGCCGCCACCACGCGTAGTGCTGAAACGATGAGCCTTGGCTCATTGCCCTGGCAAGCGCGAATGTGCACCAGCACCGATGAGCAGATTGTTTCGCCGGGGATCAGACAGCCATCTGCTCTTTCATCGTCACATAGGCGCGGCCCCAACAATGGCTCATGTGTTCGCCCATGGAGATCGCCTTGCTGCGCAACGGCTCTGGCAAATGCGCCTCGACAGCCGGCGTCCATAGATCGCGCCAGCGATCAAAATGCGCCTGGGTCATGTCGAGTTTCAGATGTGGTGGAAACGGCGCGGACTTATAATGCTCGACACCCAAAAGCGCCGACGCCCAAAAATCGTCCGTGGTCGCAAAGTGTTTGTCCCAGTCACGAACCGAGCCATTGAACACCGGCCCCAGCAAATCGTCCTTGCGGGCGACATCGTAAAACGCGCGCACACAGGCGCGGATGGCGGTTTCAGAATCGGGCACGGATTCAGACATGAGGTCCTCCTGAATGGCATTTTCAGGATCGCGCAACGCGCAGCGTTGATCTGGCGCAAGGAGTCTGCAGCGCCCGCTACGCCGCCTCAGTTTTCCGCCGGGCGGCCAGCGCTTCGTACCCGATGCAGGCGAGCACAACCACGCGCGGAACGGGACCGGGATTGAGATAATAGCCGATCTGACGGCGGCTGCGTCCAAGCAGGGCCGCTGCTGCTTCCTGCGTGAGATTGTTGCGGCGCAGAAAAGCCGCGAAATCCTCGCAGGACATTGCTTCCTTCGCCAGCGACTCCACCATATCAGCCGACATATCCAGCCCGGTCTGCGGCCATTCTATGACATCCCCGTCTTCGCCGAGGCGGGCCGTCGCGAATGCCTCATGATTGTCCCGCAAGTGACGGTAAATCTTGTAGCTGCCAATGGCGGGCGAGAGATCGACAATTTCAGTCCGGCCGGACCGTTCGCCTTCAATCCACGTCACTTCAAGCGCCAAGGGTCCAGCTATTGAAATGCGCCCGATTGAGGCCAGCGGAATTCCCGTATCGATGATTTCACTCGCGCTCATTGAGGCGGCTCCATTCAGACCTAAGCAAGGCGGCATTCACAGGATCCTGCGCCCAGTTCAGGGCTTCCTCTAACGCTCCGCGTCCGGCCTTTCCCTTCAGCGGCAGCAATGTCGATATCTCGATGGCAATTTTCGCATCCGCACCTCTGACATGAAAATGCGGTGGCAAATGATCGCCGGAATAAACACATATTTTGCATCTTGTGAGCCGGACAATTTCTGGCACCGCAGTTGGCTTTCTAAAAAGATAGTGCAATTACTGCACATAATCAATAAAATTGTGCAAAGGATGCACAAAATCGTCCGTTTAGATATCCATGTGGACAGGCAAGTTTTGCCCCCCTACTCCGCCGCAATCAGCACTTCCGCCTGTTGCAGATCCACGCTCACCAGCTGGCTGACGCCGCGTTCGGCCTGGGTCACACCGAAAAGCCGGTCCATGCGGGCCATGGTGATGGGGTTGTGGGTGATGGTGACAAAGCGGGTGTCGGTCTTCTTGCGCATTTCTTCCAGCAGGTCGCAGAAGCGTTCGACGTTGGCGTCGTCGAGCGGGGCGTCGACTTCGTCGAGGACGCAGATCGGCGAAGGGTTGGTGAGGAAGACGGCGAAGATCAGGCTCATGGCTGTCAGCGCCTGTTCGCCGCCTGACAGCAGGGTCATGGTGGTGGGCTTTTTGCCGGGGGGGCAGGCGAGAATTTCGAGGCCGGCTTCCAGCGGATCGTCGGATTCCACCAGCTGCAATTCGGCTGCGCCGCCGCCAAACAAGGTCGAGAACAATTCCTTGAAATGGCCGTTCACGACCTCGAACGCGGCGAGCAGGCGCGCGCGGCCCTCCTTGTTCAAGCTGAGGATCGCGAGGCGCAGTTTGCGGATGGCTTCGCTGAGGTCATCGCGCTCGGCGGCGAGCGCATCACGGCGGCCTTCGACATCGGTGAGTTCATCGTCGGCGCGCAGGTTGACTGCACCCAGGCGCTCGCGGTCCTGCTTCAAGGCTTCCAGCTTGCGATCGACAACGCTGACTTCGGGCAGATCTTCGGTCGGCGAGACACCGGCCATGGCGGCAAGGGCCTGCGGCTCGCATTCGAGATCGCTGAGGATGGTCTTCACGATATCCTCGCGGCGCTGGCGCAGACCTTCCACACGCGCTTCCGAGCGGGCTTTTTCTTCGCGGATTTGCGACATGGCGTCGAGCGACTGACGGGCGAACCGGTCGGCGTCCAGCAGGCGGGTTTCAGCTTCCGTACGCTTGTCAGATGCATCCTTGCGCGCCTGCTCCGCCTTCTCCACTTCGTCCATCAACGAGCGGCGCTTTTCGAGGAATTGCGTTGGCGCTTCGGCAAGCTGTTCGCGCTCCTCGCGGGCCTCCTCAACGCGGGTGGAAATTTCGCCGATCTGCGTATTGGCGCGGTGGCTGCGCTGATCCCACGACTGACGCTCGTTGGCGATGGCGGCGCGGCGCAACTGGCGGTTGGCAGCTTCGCGCAGAATGCCCTGAACAGCAGCGCGCGCTTCCGCCGCTTCGGCGCGCGCGTGGCCGGCATTGGCGCGCGCGCGTTCGAGCTTGCTGGTGAGCTGGGCAGTCGGCGCAAGCGTTGTGAGGGCGAGTTGAGCCTCATCGTTCTTGGCGCGCGCTTCGTCGCGGCTGCGGGCAAGGCGGCTTGCTGCTTCCACCAGTGCAGAGATGCGCGAGGCGACTTGCGAGCGGCCCCGTTCAGCAGAGGCGAGGGCTTCATGCGCTTCGGTGAGGGAACGGGCGGCGGTGCGCGCATCGTTGCGCGCTTGCGTTTCGGTCAGCGCAGCCGTGCGCAATTGCGTCTGCGCCGCATCCGATTTCAACTTGAAGGATTCGGCGTTGATGCGGGCGGCCTCGGCCTGATCGTGCAATTCGCCGAGGCGGTTTTTTTCAACAAGGCGGCGAGCCGCAGGCGTCGGCGCTTCGGCGGCGGCGTTAAAGCCATCCCAGCGCCAGAGATCACCTTCCTTCGACACGAGCCGCTGGCCGGGCTTCAGCAATTTTTGCAAACCCGCGCCATCGCCGCGCACGACAATGCCAATCTGCGCAAGGCGGCGGGCCAGAGCGGGCGGCGCGGTGACGAGCGTTGCGAGAGATTCCACGCCCGGCGGCAGGGCCGGATCGTTGGAGGCATCGCCTACCAGCGCCCAATGGGCAGGGGCGGACGTGTTCGCCGAGGCGTCGAGATCATCACCCAGCGCTGCGCCCAGGGACGCTTCATACCCTTTGGCGACGGAGATTTCTTCCACCACCGGCGGCCAGAGATCGCTGGCGGCTGTTGCGAGCAATTTTGACAGGGTGCGCACTTCGGTTTCGAGCCGCTGCGCAGCGCGATCAGCATCACTGAATTGCTGACGTGCGGCGACTTCCGCATCGCGCGCCTGAACATGCCGGTCTTCAGCTTCCAGCGCGATACGTTCGGCTTCTTCGACCGCGGCTTCCGCATCACTGAGGCGCTCGCCCAGAGCAAAGAATTCCTCGTCGCTGCCGGATTCTTCGCGCAGCGCGTCCAATTCGCCGTGGACCTGGTTAAGCTCGGTCTCAAAGCGCTGCAATTGCTGGGCTTCGGCCACGAGCGCCTGCTCCAGCGCATTGCGGCGCGCGTTCAGGTCAGACAGGGACGATTGCGCCTCGGCCAGCGCCTTTTCGCTGTCGGCGAGTTTGCCTTCGGCGTCGGCGAGGGTTTCCTTCGCGCCATATTCCATTTCTTCGGCGGATTCGGCGGCCGATTCCAGCTCCTGATCTTCTTCATCGAGCTTGGCGAGAACGCCTGTCGCGTCTTCAATCAGCGCCTTTTCGCGCGCCAGATCGCGATCAAGTTGCACGAGCCGGCGTTCAAGTTCGGCCATGCGGACCTTGGCGCGTACTTCTTCTGCATCCAGTTGTTCACGCGCCATGACCAGGCGCTGCAAGGTCGCGCCGGCCTTGGCTTCTTCGTCGCGCAGAGGCGGGAGTTGATAGGCGGCGATCGCCTGCAGGCGCGCACCTTCTGACTGGTGAAGGGCGCGCTCGGCCAGTTCGCGCACGTCAGCTTCAAGCTTGCGTTCGGCTTCCGTAATGTCCCGGGTCACAGACCGATGGGATATGAAATGCAGCAACGCATTCTGCTGGCGGATATCGGCGGCGAGGCCCTTGTAGCGTTGCGCCTGACGGGCCTGACGACGCAGGCTTTCCACCTGCGAATCAAGCTGTTTCATAACGTCTTCAAGGCGGTTCAGATTGTCTTCCGCACCCTTCAGTCTAAGCTCGGCTTCGTGGCGGCGCGAATGCAGTCCGGCGATACCAGCTGCCTCTTCAAGAATACGGCGGCGCTGCTGCGGCTTGGCCGAAATGATCTCGCCGATCTGGCCCTGCCGGACCATGGCAGGCGAGCGCGCGCCGGTGGAAGCGTCGGCAAACAGAAGCTGCACATCCTTGGCGCGGACTTCCTTGTGGTTCACGCGATAGGTGGAGCCCTGATCGCGATCGATCCGGCGGGAGATTTCGAGGGTCTCGGCATCATTGAAGGCGGCAGGCGCGGTGCGGTCGGAATTGTCGAGAAACAGCGCTACTTCCGCCGTATTGCGCGATGGACGGTTGCCGGAGCCGGAAAAAATCACATCGTCCATGCCGGACG
>CAMDKB010000074.1 GCA_945901195.1 Rhizobium sp. Q54 | reverse complement strand
TCGACGGGCTGATTGTGTTGCGTCCGCCTTCAGCTGTGTCAATATAAGAAAAATATAACAGGAGGAAACGATGGATTTTGAAGCATCCCGCAAGAAGGTCGATGCTCTCACGCATCCACGCAATGTAGTGCTTGTGGGCGCGAGCGACCGGCCTGGCTCCTGGGCAGCGCGTGTCTGGCGCAATCTCAACGAATACAAGTTTCCAGGTCCCATCTATCCTTTCAATCCCGGACGGACCGAACTTTATGGCCAGCCCTGCTATGGCGATTTCGCCAAATTACCGGAGCCGCCCGATCATCTTGTCGTCCTTGTTCCGGCCCCGCATGTATCGGGACTGTTGAGAGCCGGTGCAGCAGCCGGTGCGCGCAGCGCAACCGTGTTCTCATCTGGTTTTGGCGAGGCCTATGATACAGAAGGCGAGAAGCTCGGCGTGGAATTGCGCCGTGTGATTGCAGAAACGGGCCTTGGTGTTTCCGGCCCTAATTGCATGGGCAATATCTGCGGTCCCGCCAGTTTCGTGACTTTGACCGAAGACCGACCTCTTGGGCCGACAGCGGGTCCCGTTGCACTTGTCGGGCAGTCGGGTGGCGTCATGATCTTCATGAATGCAGCGCTGGAAGAGCGTGGCATGAAGCCCGGCTATCTCATCACCAGCGGCAACGAGGCGGGCCTTGGTATCGCCGATTATATTGCCTATTTCGCCGAGCAGAGCGAAATCAAGGTCATCGTCATTTATATTGAAGGCCTGAAAGATCTTGAACGCTTTCGCGCCGCTTGTCGCCATGCACGCAGCAAAGGCAAGGACATTGTCGCCATCAAGCTGGGACAATCGGAAGCGGGCAGGGGCGCGGCTCTGGCCCATACGGGATCGCTCGCAGGTTCGGTTGCTGCATTCGATGCGATGATTGGCGATCTGGGCGTCGTGCGTGCTGATAATCTCGATGACGCCGTGGAAATATGCGAACTGCTTGTGTATACAGGCGCGCCCGGCGGCCGCCGGATCGGCGCCATTACCTTGTCGGGCGCTTATCGCGGCATGCTCTTTGATGCCGCCGACCGCAACGGTGTCAGCTTTCCCAAACTTGAGCAACATACGCTGGACGGACTCAATGAAATCCTCGGCGTCGGCTCGCTTGTCAGTAATCCCGTCGATGGCGGCTTTGGCGTATTGACAAGTGAAACCAACTTTTTGCGGAGCGTTGAGGCGATCAATGCCGATCCCAATGTAGATACAATTCTGCTGCAGGAATATGTTCCGCGCGTTCCCGGCTCAGATCGCGGCGAGCGTTATATCAAGCTTGTGGAAGATTATATCATAAACAAGGCCACCAAGCCGATTGCATTCATCACGCTGGCTTCGCATGGACAATCGGATTACAGCCGGGCGCTACGCCACACCGTACCGCATGTGTCATTCCTTCAGGAAGCCAACAAGGCGCTGCGTGCGATAGCAACGGTTGCGCGAGCCCGGGAATTGGAAAAGCTGGGCGCACCGGCCGATGAAGTTAAACACAAGCCCGACGCATCTCTGGCAGAGGGCATCGCCAACGTGCGCGCGCGCGCTGAACAGTCGGGCGGCCCCATGGCGCTCAACGAATATGAATCCAAACAATTGCTGCGCCAGTGGGGCATGCCTTCAGGCGAGGAAGCGCTCATCACATCGCCTGCAGCCGCTGTTCAGGCCGCGGCAAAGATCGGCTACCCCGTCGTGCTGAAAGCTGTCAGCGCAACGCTGTTGCACAAGTCCGATGTCGGCGCAGTGCAACTTGGGCTCAATGATGCGCAGGCCCTCGAGGCCGCCTGGAAGCGTATCGAAGACAATCTGAAACAACACAACGTCACCGAAAAGCTCGATGGAATGCTTGTCGCCGGGCAAGTTAAAGGTGGGCTGGAAATTGTGCTTGGCATCAATCGCGATCCGGAAGTGGGGCCGGTTGTCATGGTTGGCACGGGCGGTGTGCTACTGGAGCTGATCAAGGACGTGGCGTTCGCCGTGCCGCCTGTGACCAGGCAAAAAGCGCTGGACATGCTGGCTCAAACCCACGCTGGCAAACTGCTGCAGGGTTATCGAGGGGGACCGCGCTATGATGTCAACGCGGTCGTCGAAGCGATCGTGGCGCTCGGGCGTCTTGCTGAAGACTTCGGGGGCCTCATACATTCTGCAGACATCAATCCATTTCTGGTCCAGCCGGAAGGGCAGGGGGCCGTCGCGCTCGATGCGTTGGTGATTTTTGAAAAGAGCAAGGACGCGTGACCAGCAAGTAAGCCAGATATGAAGGAACTCTGCGCCCTTCGATATGCGCAGAGTTCCAAGTGATTTCCGGGGTTTATGAAAAAGCGCGGGAAGCGGGTTGGGGCAATGAAATGCCCGCAGGCTTTTTTCTGCAGACCATCTGCAATTGAATAAAATTTTATTTATCAGGTGAGCCGCAGTGACAAATGTGGGGATAGGCCACTGCGGCTCGGGGCAGGCTGCCAACGCCGTTGGGACGGATTGGCGCTGACAATTCCAGTTTTAGCAGAAAAGTTTTATCAATTTCTCCTTTGAATACGTCACTTTCTTACTAAATTATCGCAACCATAACGCATGCTTTATGCGAAGCTCCAAATGTTGCAGCGATGAGACTGTCATCGCGAGCTGTGGCCTGGCAGGACCCGGACATTAATCCCGCGCGTGCTGAAGGTGTTGGAAGTTCGGAGTTTCTTGCAGCGAGGAGGGGACGAACAGGCCAGCCCTCAGCACGCGCTGAGGCAGTCGGGTGGCCAATTCCAGCAATTGAATAAAATTTTATGGAAAAAGTGAGCCGCAGTAACAAATGTGGGGATAGGTCACTGCGGCTCGGGTGTGCGCCAGCGCCGTTGGGACGGGTTGGCGCTGGCAAGAAGCAATCTACCGCTCAAATTTTATGAAATTATGTTTTGAATTTGCGGAAATACGTTAATTTTTGTCAATCCTGACGGACCCTTTCACAATGGCCTGCACAGAAGTTAATTCACGTGTAGCATCGCTCAGGTAGATGCAGATCCAGAATAATTTGATACAAATCGAGCCGCCCGGATCGCTCGTTATGCATCCATCCGTAACGGAAGGCGCAATGGCAGAAGGTTTTTGGAGCGGCAACCGGTCTGTTTTTCTGATTCGGGATTACAGGGTCTACATTGCTTCGCGGTTCCTGTGGGGCCTCGGACAGCATATTCAGACCATCGCAATCGCCTGGCTGGTTTACGAACTGACGGGTGATCCTTTTTCGCTGGGCCTGATTGGACTGGCTGCTTTCGTTCCGGTCATCGCGCTTTCGCTGATCAGTGGTCCGGTCGCCGATCGCTATGACAGGCGCATGATTATCGTGGTGTGTAGCCTGGCGATGGCCCTCGCTTCGGCGGCTGTGATTGCCATGATGCTGGCCGGTGTCATTCACGCGCAACGCGTCTGGCCGCTTTATGTCGTCGTCACGATATTCGGCGCAGCGCGTGCGTTTTCCGGGCCTGCCGGGCAGGCTCTGGTCATGTCGCTTGTTCCGCGCGAAGATTATGCTTCGGCGGCTGCGTGGAACAACACGGTCAACCAGTCGGCGACTTTGCTGGGCCCCTCGATTGGCGGCTTGCTATTTCCCTTGGGCGCAAATGCGCCCTTTTTCACGGCCTGTGCTTGCCTTTCGGGCGGCGCCGTTCTGGCCTGGATGTTGGGCGTCAGGAAAGCAAGCGAGGCGAAGCCGCCTGTCACCCTGGCCATGCTGGTTGCCGGTTATCAATTCATCTGGCGCACGCCGGTGGTGCTGGGGACTGTCACGCTGGATCTGGTGGCAGTTCTCTTTGCCGGCGCAACGGCGCTGCTTCCTGTCTTTGCAAAGGATATTTTCGAAACCGGCCCCTGGGGCCTGGGCGTTCTGCGCTCCATGCCTTCGGTGGGCGCGCTGGCGGCTGCCTTGTTCATCGCCAACTTTTCCCTGCGCTGGCACGTCGGCCGCACCATGTTTGCTGCAGTCGCCATTTATGGTTTTGCTACAATTGGCTTTGGCCTTTCGACCAACATTTACGCCGGCATGATGTGTCTGATCGTGTTGGGCGCTGCCGACATGATCAGTGTTGTCATCCGCCAGACCCTGATCCAGACCGAGACGCCGGACGAGATGCGGGGCCGAACAATTGCGGTGCACAATATTCTTTCAGGCACCTCGAACCAGCTGGGCGAATTTGAATCCGGCACGCTGGCCGCTTTCATCGGCGTCGTGCCGACGGTGACCATCGGCGGGGTGATCGCCGTTCTGGCGTCGCTCTTGTGGATGCGGATGTTTCCCACGCTTCGGGATCGAACTAAATTTTCTTAACGGACGTTAGCCTTAAGACTTCTTTAAGCGGCTGGGAGAATCATCGCGCAAATTCTGCCTGCAGAGGATGCGGTAATGACCATGCGTGATGAACTTCAGACAGGTGCTTTTGATAATTCTGGCGGCCCGGCCTTGTTGCCCCCGCCCGTCAATCCGCATAAATCGGTCCTGCGTTCGATAGCGGCGCTGGATGCTGCAGAAGCCGGCGCGCGCCAGGGTGAACCCTCGCCTGCGGCCAGCCGTTCGTCTGCAAGCCGTTCTGCGCCAGTCATTGAGGGCGTCGCCAATACGCCCGCCCCAGAACCGGCGAACGCACAGGCCGGGGAACAAAGGCCCGTCGCCAAGCCGCCAGCAGAACCCATCAAACCCCTGCGCGCCTCTGCGTTTCGCTCCAACACACAGGCCGAACCTGCCCGCAGCAAGAAATCGTCCCCCTGGTTAAGCCGTGCTGCTGCCGCCGCTATCTTGATGGGTGGCGGATGGCTCATCAGCGCCAATGTGTCGACCAGCAACTTGCCGTTCTTTGGAGGCAGTGCGGAAATGACCGCCCGCCTGTCGACGATTGATCAATTGCGGCAGGATTTGCAGCAGGTCTCCGGTGATCTGCAGACGGCGCGGGCACAGCTGGCGCAACTGGATTCGCCGGAAGTTCGCGCGCGCCAGAATGCGGAGCTGGAAGCAATCAAAAAATCAATGGGTGATCTATCCCGCCGGATCGAGCAGGGCCGCACAGCAAACGGCGTTGCTGTGACAGAAGTGAATGTACGCGTGGACCGGGACGCCAAGCTGCGCGAGGAACTTGCAGAGCGGGTCGCGCGGCTTGAAAGGCAGGTTTCGGATGGCAAGCCTGTGGCCGCCATTTCGCAGACGCCTCCCGCCAACAGCACCGTTGTTTCACGCTCGGTTGCAATGCCCCCACCGCCGGCGGCCGACGCCAATGCGCTCCCAAAACCGACGCCGCTGGCAGGATATGCCCTGCGCGAAGTGCAACAGGGTGTCGCCTTGCTGGAAAGCAAGCGCGGGTTCCTCGAAGTCTATCCAGGTTCCATGATCCCGGGCGCGGGCCGTGTCCAATCCATAGTTCGCCGGCAGGGCGGCTGGGTTGTCGTGACATCGGCAGGCGTCATCGGCCCCAAATTCGACTGAGCTGGAAACATTGATACCCCAGCGCTTTTGATTGACTCATGGGCCAATCAAATCCGCCGTTTCATTCAGAGTCTGATCGCGCGGGGAGCCGCGCCAACATGTCGATCAGCGCCCTGTCATGCAGCAACACACTGCATTCCGATGGCTTGATCCAGGCAATGGCTTCTTCGACGCTGTGAGCGTCGTTGAGCTTGGCTTCTACGACGGCGCGATTTGGGTCGACCTGTCCACGGACATGCAGCGACCCAGGAGGCAAAAATGCCTCATGAACAGCGCGCAAGTCAGGGTTTTGGTGAATGGCCGCCAGCGCATTGGCAGGCTCGTCCGGTCCCGGATTCTCCGTAAGTATCTTTGCGGCGCGCACGGCCACGTCGGGAGCCTGCGTTTCCTCGGGAGTCCGCAGAAGGCCGATGGCTTTCAGCGCCAGGCCAATGCCCAATTGCCCGCTTGCCCATGAGAGGCCAATGGCAAAAATCAGGCCGGCAATCGTCGGCGACATCCAGGCCGCGAGTGAAGGGGCAATCAGGAAGGCGGCGACAAGCGTTATGATTCCCAGAATCGTGTGCCAGAAATGGCGTCCAACGATGGTGCGAAGCGGTATTGTTCCGTCGTCCCGGCGTTGTGGATTCCAGCCCGCATCCCGTCCAGACAGGATGCGCAGCACCGAGCCAGTCTGTATCAACATCATGATGGGCGCGAAAAGCGAAGACAGGATGATTTCGAGTAATGTCGAAAAGAATATTCCGATCGCGCCACCACTGGCGCGCCGGACGCGCGCCTTGAAGATCGCAACGAACATTCCAAAGAACTTCGGCGCAAGCAGTACAGCCATTGTCACGCCAAACAGCCAGAGCGCGCGCTCGGCATCGAACACGGGCCAGGCTGGAACCAGCGTCACCTGATCGGAGAAATATTCCGGGCGAATGTAGGTTGATTGCAGGACGAGCACGATACCAACGAGCAACTGGCCCAGCCAGAGCGGGGAGGCAAGATAACTCATGATGCCCTGCGCGATGTGTTGACGCGTCGCGAGGGTGAACCCCTTGGCAAAAATGATCCGGATATGCTGGAGATTGCCCTGACACCAGCGCCTGTCGCGAACGGCGAGGTCAATCAGCGAGGGCGGACTTTCCTCATAGCTGCCGCTTAATGCGGGCAGCATGTAAATCGAATATCCGGCGCGGCGGAGCAGGGCAGCCTCGATGAAATCATGGCTCATGATATGTCCGCCAAACGGCGGGTTTCCGCGCAGGACGGGCAGACCACAATGGTCCGCGAAGGCGCGCATACGAATAACCGCGTTGTGGCCCCAGTAATTGCCCGATGCGCCAGACCAGGCCTGCAATCCGGCACTCACAATCGGACCCTGAAAACGCGCCGCAAACTGTTGCAACCGTGCGAGCAGCGTATTACGATTGATGATCAGCGGGGGTGATTGAATGATCGCCGCATCCGGATCATTCTCCATGGCTTCCGTCAGCCGCAAAATCGTGTCCGCGCTCATCAGGCTGTCAGCATCGAGAACTAGCATATGGGCGTAAGAGCCGCCCCAACGTGTGACAAAATCGGAGATATTGCCGGTCTTGCGCGCGTTGTTCTTGGGCCGGTGCCGGTAATAGACCTGCGCCTTGCTGGCGACGCGCGCGCGCAAACCTGTAAAAGCGCGTTCCTCTTCGATCCAGACATCCGGGTTCGTGGTATCGGACAAAAGAAACCAGTCGAAATGTTCGCCCTTACCTGTCAGCGCGACCTCTTCGATCATCGCCTGCATGGCGCACATCACGCGGGCTGGCGTTTCATTATAAATCGGCATCACGACAGCGGTGCGTTCGCGAAGAGGTTTGACCGGCAAGCCCTTTTCACGCCCTTTGGTCAGGAGCCATGCAGCGCCCGCGAGTGAGGCGCAGAACGAGAAGGCAATCCACGAGAAATTGATGACGAAGAGAACCAGCAACAGCCATTTCAGAACAGTAATCGTTCCGACGTTGATAACGCCGAACATTTCGTTGGCGCCATAGGCGGTGAGGGCAAAGCCACCGCCAAATACGACGATGCGGCTGAAAAAGGTCCACCAGTTCAAGCTTTTGTCATGTGGCTTGCGGCGGGTCCGGCGATCAAATTGTGTCAGCGACTGCACTGGCATTGCAAGCGGAGATTCCGCAGGCATGGCAGGCGTGATTATGGGCAGCGTGATCGCCGCCGGCTTCTCGTGCGAAACGTCAGGTTCAAGGGCTGCAGAGTTCATTGCCGGAGTCTCGGGAAGGATCACGGCGTCCATCGATAAAGCCATGTCTCGGTCACCGGCGTATCGCGAACAGCAAGATCAAGCCGCAACTCGCTCTGGTTGGATTGTCCGGGGTCGAACTCAAATTGAACCCGCATGGTTTTGCGTTCTGTGATCAGGGTCGTGCGCACCGATGTGATGGTCCCCGAATAACAGGCAACCCTGGGACGGATTTCATCCTGGGGTTTGTCTTCGCCAAATATATCGCCTGTGAATTCGACGAGAACACGGCGACGGCGTGAATTGGCCGAAGCGCCATAGGCCCGCCCGAGTCGCGAGGTCGTCGTGACGGCAAACTTTGGCCGTTCAGGCGGGGTCCAGCACCAGAACTGCCGGTAAGCAAAATTCGTCTCCGATCCCGCGGCCAGTGGTTCCCGGGGCCTGAAATAAGCGACGATATTTTGGTTCAGTTGGGAATCAGCGGGAATTTCCGCCAGCGTCACAGTGCCTTTGCCCCATTCCCCGATAGGCTCTATCCACACCGAAGGGCGCTGATGCCAGAATTGCTCGTCGTCGAGAAACCGGAAGAATTCGCGATCCCTTTGTAACAGTCCAAAACCCGCCGGATTTTCGTCAACAAAAGCCGAAACCTGCAGCGTGTCGCGATTGGATATCGGGCGCCAGATCCATTCCTTGCGGCCGCTCAGCATCTGCAGGCCTGATACTTCGTAAACACCGGGACGGATGTCCTCCGAGCGGCGGCGATCCATAGGGCCAAAGAGGTATGTCGCCTGCATCGCGCCAAGCCCGAAGTGATCAATCGCGACACGTGTGAACAGCGTGCATTCTGTATCGACGATGGTGGCGTCACCCGGTCTCAGGGTAAAGCGAAAAGCGCCACTGAGGCTGGGCGAATCCAGAAGCGCGTAGATGACGAGGGCATTCTTGGCCCGCGTCGGCTTTTCGATCCAGGCTGACACGAGCCGGGGTACTTCCTCACCCCTGGGGTCGCCAACACGCAAGGCCAGCGCACGCGCAGTGATGCCTGGCATCTGATGTTCGGCAATCGCCTTGTAGAAACACGCGCCCTGAAAAACCGCAACTTCCTCGCGATTGCCCTTGCCATCAGTTCGAAAGACACGAAATCCCGAAAAGCCCAGCGATGAAGTTTCTGCTGGCGGTTTGAGCTTGCCGAAGTCGTAATCTTCACGCCGGTAGGTCAGCCGCGTTTCGGCGCCGTTATCGACGACATGCAGTAACATTTCGCTGGAGAATATCGAGCCACGATGCAGCGGCTCGATCGCAAAGCCCGTATTTTCATCGGCCCAGATCAGCGTTTCGGGCTTGCGTTTGATGTCCTGAAACTGGTCAAATTCCAGTTTCGAAAAAAGATCCGGCAAGTCCGCACCCGAAGACCTGAATGGCTTTGCAGCCCTGTCCCGCGCTTCGTCCGCAACCAGGTTTTGTGTAAACGGCTTGGTTTTTGCGCCATTGACTGGCGCTGGCTCGGGTGGTGCGCCTGGTGCGGGCTTGTCAGCATCGCTTGTCTGGCTGAATGCGCCGGAAATGCCGGCAAACACATCAAGCGCTGGGACAGCAAGGCCCACCAGCGCACCTCTCAACAACTCACGACGCCTGAACATGAAAGCCCGTCAACCCGCCAAACCGGGATTTCCCCGCGCCCGTTTCCTATAGCAAAATCCGGGCGAGCGCGATGGTTTTTGCAAGAAATTGTTAGCCATTCGCGCGCGCGGCATCAGGATAGTTAATGTCCCGATGCCCTGTGCTCAGCGTCCGCAGTTTTGCAACTGGTTCGGCCGTCAGCGAACTGCAACACCCGGAATTTTGCCCGAACCGGGGAAGAAACAATTGCAACCCCGGCCTGGCCGGGTTGGGCCAATGCTGCATGTGCCATATTGAGTGGCACATTGTTCGGCGACAGCATTTCGCGACGGACGCGGAGTATAATATCCCGGCGGGGGTTGCTGTGGCACGTAATAGGGCTGCGGCTGAGGATAATAGACCGGCGCCTGGGGCGGTGGATAATATCCCGGCTGCGGGTAAGGGTAATATTGGGCGCTCGCCTGCGAGGCTGCACACGCCAGCGCAATCAAACCTATGGCCACGCTTGTGGACTTTGCTGCCAGGCGCCTGAACGAAACTGTCATGACTCTACTCCCTGTTGCCTAGCCCCTATACAGGATGCGGGCGATCCTTTCAGGAGGACATATCGAACCGTCAAACGATTGCCTTCCTGAAGTGGCACAGCTAACTCTGCATTGGACAGGGCTGAACAATGGCTGAACGAAAGAATAGCGGCAAGGATGAAGCGCCCGCATCTGCGAGTTTGAGGCTGCTTGCCTTCGATTCTGAGGATATTGAGGTCATTTCGGCCAATCTGCAGGACGCGATCGTGCGCATATCGGATATGGCTTGGCTTCAGCAGGAGCGTCGCTTTGCGTTTGTCTGCCAGAGATTCGACTGGCTGGCGGCTGAAGCAGGGCGAATCGAGCGTTGCCAGACCGGATTGCATTTTGACGGTGTGCGAAAGGTTTCGGTGCACGGTTTCGATCAGCGTCGCAAGAGCAGGGTTCTCAATCTCTTGAGCATCACGTTTGAGCCGGGCGATGCGCCGGGCGGCGTCATTCGGCTTACCTTTTCAGCAGGCGGAGCGGTGCGACTGGAAGTGGACTATATCGAGGTGCAGATGAGCGATCTGGATTTGCGTTGGAAAACACGCAAGCGTCCTGGCCATGCACTCGATGACGAAGACACGGGCCACTGACTGCAGGATTTCTCAGGAGTAACAAATGCCAATTCGGCTCGATATGCGAGAGCCCGGTTTCGAAGAGGGATTTCGGGCGCTTCTTGCCATGAAGCGGGAAGTTTCTGAAGACGTCGACCGTGCAGTGCGCGCCATTATCAAGGATGTCAGGGCGCGCGGTGATTCAGCGTTGGCGGAATACTCGCTCAATTTCGACCGGCTGGACTTCAGCAAGACCAGCCTGCGTGTCAGCGGTGCAGAGATTGCTGCCGCGCGCGCTCAATGCTCGGCTGAAGCGCTGGACGCACTGGCGTTCGCGCACAAGCGCATCGTCGCTTATCACGAAACGCAGCGGCCCGTTGATCAGCGCTTCACTGACGCGCTGGGCGTCGAATTGGGCTGGCGGTGGACAGCCGTGGAGGCTGTCGGCCTCTATGTCCCGGGCGGAACGGCAAGTTACCCGTCTTCGGTCTTGATGAACGCAGTGCCGGCCAAAGTGGCAGGGGTGAAGCGGGTCGTCATGGCGGTTCCCGCACCGGGCGGCGAAATGAATCCGCTGGTCCTTGCCGCAGCTGAACTGGCCGGCGTCGATGAAATCTATCGCATGGGGGGAGCGCAGGCGATTGCCGCCCTTGCCTATGGTACGTCCAGCATCGCCCCCGTTTTCAAGATTGTAGGCCCCGGCAACGCCTATGTCGCGGCTGCAAAGCGGCAGGTCTTTGGACAAGTCGGTATCGACATGATCGCCGGTCCGTCCGAAGTTCTTATCATGGCGGACAGTTCCGCCAATCCCGACTGGATCGCCGCCGACCTTCTGGCGCAGGCAGAACATGACACCGCAGCTCAATCGCTGCTGATCACCGATGATGCCGGACTGGCGGACGCGGTGGCTGCATCAGTCAACCATCAGCTTGCAACTCTGCCCCGCAAGGACATCGCCGGTGCCAGCTGGCGTGACTTCGGCGCGATCATCCTGTGCGCGAAACTGGGCGACGCCATCGGCATCGCCGACCGCATCGCAGCCGAACATCTGGAAATCATGTCAGCCGATGCCGAAGAGATTGCCGCGCGCGTACACAACGCCGGCGCCATATTCATTGGCGGGCATACGCCGGAGGCGATCGGCGACTATGTCGGTGGCTCCAACCACGTTTTACCAACCGCGCGTTCCGCCAGATTTTCCTCCGGTCTCAACCTTCTCGATTTCATGAAGCGTACGTCGATTCTGAAATGCGCGCCCGAGAGCCTGCGTGCTCTGGGTCCTTCAGCCATCGCGCTGGGCAAGGTGGAAGGTCTCGATGCACATGCCCGCTCTGTCGCCATACGCCTCAATCTGGAATGAGATATGAATGACAACGCGAACACGCGCCGCCTGATTGCTGTCACACTCGATGAAGCCTCCATCGGCCGTGGCAATCCCGATCAGGAACACGAGCGCGCGATTGCGATCTACGATCTGGTTGAACAGAACGATTTCAACATTCCCGGCCACGAAGGCGGCCCATATTCGCTCAACATAGCGTTGCATGAATCCAGACTGGCGTTCGAAATACGCGGCGGCGCTGGCGAGCCCGTTGTTACGCACATCCTCTCGCTTTCGCCTTTTCGCCGGTTGCTCAAAGACTATTTCATGGTTTGCGAAAGCTATTTTTCGGCCATCCGCACCGCCACGCCCTCGCAAATTGAATCCATCGACATGGGACGGCGCGGCTTGCACAACGACGGAGCTAAATTGCTGGCCGAAAGACTGGCAGGCAAGATTGATTGCGATTTTGAAACGGCGCGGCGTATTTTCACGCTGGTGACAGCCCTGCATTGGAAGGGGTGAGCCGATGGGCTACAATTTTCAGGATCAGGCTGCATGAGCGGGCCGGCCCTCAAAAAACGGCCTCAATCAGTGCTGTTCGCCTGTTCTTTCAATGCTGTTCGTTCGCCCATGGCAGAGGCCCTGGCGCGCCATCATTTCGGCCGCGATATTTTCATAGCCAGTGTCGGCGTCAGGCCCGGTCAGATCGACCCCTTTGCCGCAGCGGTCATGGAGGAAATCGGCATCGATATAACGAGACACAAGCCGCGCGTCTTCGACGATCTTGAAGACGAGAGTTTTGACATGATTGTCTCGTTGTCGCCCGAAGCACACCATTCTGCGCTGGAATATACGCGCACGATGGCTTCAGATGTCCTGTATTGGCCGACGATAGATTCGACAGCCGTGCAGGGCTCTCGCGAGCAGATGCTCGACGCCTATCGCAATGTGCGCGACGGCCTTGAGACGCGCATCATGGATCTGCTGAGCTGGCAAAGCAGCGGCGGTGGCTGACTCTTTCAAACCAAAGCAATAAAGTTTTATTCATCGGTTCGGCAAGTGCGAATGCACTTTTGATATTATTTCTGCTACGCGGCCTTCTTGCCCTTTTCAGCAATGCCCACCAGCGTGCGCATGATCTGGCGTGTGCCTTCAAGCCGCGCGTCTGCACTCTCGAAATCACGCATGAAAACAACGCGCATGTCCGGGCGAACTTTCGCTTCGCTGCGTTGTTCGGCAATGAAGCGCACGAGGCCCTGCGGATTGGCGAACGAATTGTCGCGGAACGAGAGGATGACGCCCTTTGGCCCTGCATCGACCTTGTCCACATGCGCCCTGCGGCACAGGGCCTTGATGGAAACCAGCTTTAGCAATTGCTCGACTTCCGGCGGTGAAGGACCGAAGCGGTCCACCATTTCTGCTGCAAAGGCTTCGATTTCCTCGTCCGTCTCCAGCAGGGAGAGGCGGCGATAAAGACCCAGCCGCAATGTGAGATCGGAAATATAGTCTTCCGGAATCGTCACCGGCGTGCCGATGGTGATGGCAGGCGACCATTGCTCTTCCACAGTTTCCGTCAGGCCAGCTTTCAGCGCTGTGACAGCCTCTTCCAGCATTTGCTGATAAAGTTCGTAGCCCACTTCCTTGATGTGGCCCGATTGTTCGTCGCCCAGAAGGTTGCCGCCACCGCGAATGTCGAGATCATGGCTGGCCAGTTGGAA
>CAMDKB010000073.1 GCA_945901195.1 Rhizobium sp. Q54 | reverse complement strand
ACGCTTGCCCTTGCCCCGCCGCCAGGACAAGTTAAGTCCGACAGGCTGCTAGAATGCCACGATGGCCGTTCATGACTCATACGAGTCCACTGGCGGGGTTTGCGGGTCCGCTGCTGCGATCCTTGCCGCATTAGCCTATAGCCGCCCACGAGTCCCCCTGAGTCTCCTATGGGCACCGTCGCGTATTCCCGGCCCAGTCCAGCCAAGCCCCTCGCATTGTAGTACCGACCCGGCCTCAATGCTCCAGTCGCGACAGCACGGCTCTCCCTGACTCTACCGAGTCCACTGACGGCAGCGCGGCAAAAACAGCCGCCATCCTAGCTCGAGCCACCAAGGCCCGCCCACGAGTCTCCTGCGGACTCCAAGAGGTATCGTTCAGTAATCCCCTTCTGTGGAGGCGTCGGCAACCCTGGAGGGTAACCGCGAGTTCAAAGCTACGGACAACCCAAAGCCCTTCTTTAATGTCTGTCGCGGGGGTGCGGTCACTACTGATTGTCGTTATCGTGGTGGCAACCAACAGCTCTGCTATGGCTTACTGCTCAGCACCATCTTCTCCCTCTTTCCACCAATCACCGCCAACGAAGCCGTCGGTTCCCTTCTGCGTCAACGAATATAGCCGTACACATAACTGCGATGAATATACTATTCGCTCATACAATAATGACATTGAACGGTATAACTCCGAACTGAGTTCATATCGTAGCTCTGTAAATCGCTACATAGGAGAGTTGAATACATATCTCAGCGATGCCCGAGATTTTGCAGAGTGTGAAGTGTAGCAGCTTCGAAATTAGGTACATCTCGAAAATAAGACGCTGCGTTATCAGCCATAAGCCCGTTTCAATGCGATAAGTTTCTTGGCGAAGTCAAAATCTTTCTCTTCCCTACCTTTCATCGCCGCTTCGTAGATCCACATATTTTCCCTATGGAAAGCACGTGAAAGCGTTCGAAATTGTTGATCAATCGGCAAACAGGATGCCGTTATCGCGTGTGCAGCCGTTTCGAGGTCTAATCGATCCAAGCGCTTATCTTCTGCTTCCTTTCGGAGACATGTGAAGTGCTTTTCAATCAACTCCTTTGCTTTCGCCTGGTACTCGCGTGTCTCCCTTTGTATTTCCGCGAGCTGGGCTTGTTGGCGTGGGCTGCTTCCACTACAGCCGATCAGCGCGAATGCGAGAAAACCGACTGCCAAAGACGAGTGTCTCATAGATACCCCTAGCTTTCAACTTCTTCAAAGTAATCGAGGTCAATCCTGCGCAACTCGATTGTCCTCTCGGTTCTAACTCCTACACCATAGCGCATCATCAGCCTTGTAAGCTCCATGCCATCTATGAGGATGATGCGTTGAGGTACCCTTTGGGCATACTCGACTGCACCCTTGGTGAAACTACTGGTTGTCACAAAGACACCCTTGTTAGCACCTTGTCCAACCAATGCCCCCGCGAACTGCTGAATGCGCTCTCTACCTATACTGTTATCCGGGGCATATCTCTTTGCTTGGATGTAGACAACGTCTAGCCCCAAGGGATCTTCATTCACGACACCATCTATTCCCTCATCCCCGCTCTTACCGAGCCTTTGGACAACGCTAACCTTGGGGTTGTATCCCAGCCTAGCTGTGGGCGGCTGCCTGTGAGTCTCCTAGGGACTCCCGGCACCATGTGGAAGTGCCGCCGCAGGGGCCACAATGCCTATATGGCAATCTCCGATAAATACCTGTGAAGTTGTTCCGGCGCGTGACCGTCACCATAGCCCTGCCCGATAGACCTAGCGCCCCAGCCGCCTATCACGTCCTGAATATCAGTTGGGGTGCCTGTGGCCCTCAGGCGGTCGCGCAGCGTGTGCCGGAAGCAATGCGATGTCTTGTTGGTCCCGGTGGTGGAGTTTAGCCACCTGTTCATTGCCGCGCCCGGAACGTGTCAACGACAATGAGACAGCCGGAGTTGGAGTTTAAGCTCTGATTTGTTCCTTGCTTTCGATCTTCCGGACCGGCGGATTGATCCAGACGGCTGTTGGCTTGTTTGGCGGGTTAGGCGATTTTTTGACGAAGCGTTCGGGGTTCGTGGCGTAGGCGAGATCGAGTATTTTCTGGCGGGCTTCGTGGACCGCGTCGGCCTGACCGTAGTGAACCTGGTCCGGCGTCATCAATCCGATGCCGGCGTGATGATGATCGCGATTGTACCAATCGAAAAAGCCTCGACAGAAGAGTTTCGCGTCCTCGATGCAGCCGAAGCGCTTTGGAAACTGCGGTTGATATTTCAGGGTTTTGAAGCAGCTTTCCGAGAACGGATTGTCATTCGAGGTGTAGGGCCTGCTGTGCGATTTGGTGACGCCGAGATCAGCAAGCAGGAGTGCTGTGGCTTTGGCTTTCATCGGCGCGCCGCGATCGGCATGTAATGTGAGCTGGCCGGGTGCGATGTCGTGCTTGAGCACGGCGTCGTCGATGAGCGGCTTGAACAGCGCGGCGGTTTCGGCGTCCGCGACATGCCAGCCGACGATCCTGCGGCTGAAAATATCGATGATGACGTAGAGATAAAAATAGCTCCACTTCGCCGGCCCCATCAATTTGGTGATGTCCCAGGACCATACTTGATTAGGGGCCTCGGCGAGAAGCTCCGGCTTTTGATAAACAGGATGGCGCAATTGTCGTCGTCTTTCACGCACTTCGTCATGTTCGCGCAAAACCCGGTACATGGTGCGAATGGAACACAGATAAAGGCCTTCATCGAGCAGGCAGGCGTAGATTTCGGCGGGCGCGAGATCGACGAAGCGCGGCTCGCGCAACAGGTCCAGTACGGCCCGACGTTCATTGGCGTCCAGCGCGCGTCCAGACTTTGCGCGTGGTCGCGCCGCCCGCGCCGGCCGCTTGCGGCGATGCAGACTGGCGCGCGACAGGCCCAGCGCCGCGCAACTGGCGGCGATCATTCCACCGCCGGGCGGCAGCGCCGCGAGCGCGTCCATCATGGCTCCTCGACGTTCTCGATCGGCAGGCCCAGCAAGGCCGCGACTTTTTTTTGGAGATCGATGATCGCCTCGGCGCGCTCCAGCCGTCGCGTCAGGCGCTTGTTGTCGAGCAGCAGGCGCGCGTGATCGGCGGCCAGCGGATTGACCGGCGCGGTTTTGGGGCCGCGCGCGACCGGGCTCAGGGCCGCGAAGGCGCCAGCGTCGCGTTGCCGTCGCCAGTCGGAGATCGCCGACGAATAAAGCCCCTCGCGGCGCAGTACGGCGCTGATGCCGCCGGGTGTGTCGCGCGCGGCGTCGATCTCGGCCAGGATACGCAGCTTGTCACGCGCTTTGAACGTGCGCCGGCGCGGCAGGGCCAAAAGTTCGGGCGAAGCCGCTTCCGGCCACGCGACCATCGTCGGCCTGCGGCCTTCCTCTGTCCCGGGGCCGGAAGCGGCAAAAGTCTTTTCATGAGTCAAAACGGGCATAACCATCGGATGTTGTGACCTCGGCCCTCAAGGGTAAACTCCCGGCGGGTCTGTGTCTCATCATCATTGGCACGGAGGGGCCTGCGGAACCGCTTTGGACCGTAAGCTTTCCAGTGGTCCGGGCAGATATGTACTTTGGGAATAACCATCCACCAGAATGACCGATACACGCCCTTTCCAGCGCCCGCTTTGCGCCCCAAAGGCTAATACCTACAAGAGGAACTTTGCGCTTGCTACCCTTCGTCTTCAGAGTGCGGCCCACCGTGGTGTCCGGCTCTATAACGATGAATGGCACTGTCCCTTCCAACACCACGTCAGAGCACTTTAAGCCCACAATCTCAGAGACTCTTGCACCTGTGTTGACCAGTATCGCAGCCATATGTCGCAGGCCGTCATCTGCAAGACGTGCGGCGTTTACTATTACCTCAAGTTCACTGGGGCTAAATGGTAGCTTGCGCTTCGTGTCCTCTCGTTCGTCGCGGATGGCCACAGATGTAAACGGGTGGCGGGCAATCTGGAGATCAAAGCCGATAATGCCCTTTTGAAACACAGCGCCTATATCATTTAAATGTCGCCGGACACTTTGAGTCTTGCGCCCATTCAGTAAGTCGTCCCGCACGGCCTCAGCGTGCTTCTTGCGGTATTCTATAAGTGGCAAGTCTGCCCCGGTTACTCTCAGGACATGAGCAATCGAGCGGCGCTTATCATCTGCGAACTTCTTCTGTCTACCTTTGCTGTGTTCCTTGAGGTAGTAGTCCAATGCATCGCTAAGACAAATAGGCGCAGGTCTTCCGTGCGCCTGTCGGAGCATCTCCCGGTCTACGAGATCAAGATAATCCCTTGGGTCTGGTAGTTCCCCCCCATGTTCGTGGCGATACGCCTCCATGGAAGCTTGATGTTTGTCCCTGAGTGCATCGTGGACGTGTTCAAGGTCATACTCGTGCAACTTCTCACCCGGGGCAAAGCCCAGCTTGTAAAGCTTCACCGTAGCCAAGCGGCGGACGTCCTTCGGGGTCGCGCTGGGCATATCTCCAGTGTTCGTTCGCAAAGCTGACCACTCCGCGTCATCCTCAGCGGCCATCCTTACCGCCCGTTTGGCAGCCTCAGCGGGTGAGCGGGTTTTGAGGGATTGGAATTTGAACGCTGCACCACCAAAGATAGCCGCTAGGTCCGCCGGGTATCGCCTGCGGTAGAAGTAGGTTCCGCCCCGCAACTGGACATATCGCACAGTGAGTCTCCTTATGCCGTCATCGTACAATAGCACGTTGTGTACCTCATTGTGTCACCAATGAGCGCATCTAAGAGACGCTAAGCCCTTGTTACTGCGTGTATTTCACGAGAAACACCGATGCCGTCGTAGGGAAGTGTCAAAATGGCGCCTTGTATTTTGATGCTGACGGAACAGGCACTCCAAGCCAGTTCCAGATCGCCCAATTGACAAAGGGGCTGGCGCTGACCAGCGCGGACTTTGTCATAGTCTGAGACAAAAGTGTAAAGGCGTGGCGCGAATAAGCGCTCGCCTCAAGTCTCTTCCAGCACCCAGGCCGAATTGTTGCGTGTGCGCTGCACGACCACATAACCGAGGTCTTCGAGCAATTTTGGCAGATCGGCAGTCCAGCGCTGGTGCAGGTGCTCCATGATGATGAGCTTGGGCCACACACTTTCCGGCGCGGACTTGAAGAAGGGTTCGAGGATCAGATCCTCGGCCCCTTCCACATCAAGCTTGATCGCATCCACATGCGCGTAGCCTTCTTCCCTGATGATCGTAGCAAGCGTCTTGGCGGGCACGCGAATGGCGCTGCGACCGCCTTCCGCGCTCACCACGCGCACCGATGTCTCGCCGCGGTTTACCTTGTCCACGAACAAGGTGATTTCCCCATCCACGTCGGTCACAGCGCATTCCAACGCCTTGACGGACGGAAAGTCGTTCTGGCGAATGTTGAAGATCAACCGTTCGAAAATATCGGGTTGAGGCTCGATAGCCAGCACCCGACAGCGCGCACTGGCCTGCGAGGCAACAAAAAGCGCATAGCCGCCGATGTTCGCACCAATATCGATAAACACGAAATCATCATTCATGCGGCTCTTGAGCAGCGCGCCCTCTTCGGCATCGAAGAACTGCGGCGTGAAGAGGATGCGCTTCTCGCTGACGTTATTGTAGGGATAAAGCCGCATGCGCGCACCGAGGGTTTCCAAATCCACAGGCTTGCCTCCCAGCAAATAGACGCCGATCCTGCGCAGGAAAAATCCCCAGCGGCGGCTGGCCCAATTGGAGGTCGTGCGCCGTGTTTCGGCAAGCAGCCAGCCCACCAGACCCTTCGGCGCAAATTGCCCGTACGGGCCGGATTCGTTCCTGATTTCCATGTTCCGGACAATCGGCAGGCAGGGTTTCCTGCACGCGTTCAAGATGAAGGGACCGGTCCACACAGAGTCAGCGCGCCGGCGTGCTGCTTCTAACCCATTTTGCAGGCTCCTGAAAACCTTGAAGCGGGCGCAAAATGCACTCCCGTCAGCCCTTCCCTATTTTCCCGCCCCTTTCCTCCTTTTCCCGTTCAATTTTCCTGCCCGATGCACTAGATTGAACAACATCTTTCAAAACGAGCCAGAAATGATATTTGTCGACGCTGCCATAGCCCCGGCCCGAAAGAGCGGGCACATCAAATTGCACGGTCCGGAGGCTTTCGCCGCCATGCGAAAGGCCGGACAACTGGCTGCACTTGCGCTGGACGTCGTAGCCGCCGAGGTCAAGCCCGGAGTCACAACCCAGGCGCTCGACGATCTGATGTTCGAATTTGCCATGGACAATGGCGCCTATCCAGCACCGCTTGGCTATCGCGGCTATCGGAAATCCATCTGCACGTCGATCAATCACGTGGTCTGCCATGGCTTGCCGGACAACAAGCCCCTGCGCGACGGCGACATCATCAATATCGACGTCACGTTGATTGTCGATGGCTGGCACGGCGATTCCAGCCGGATGTATTATTCAGGTGAAGTGCTCCGCCGGGCCCAGCGTCTGGTGGAGATAACCTATGAAGCGCTCTGGCGCGGCATTGACGCGGTCAAGCCTGGCGCAACGACGGGCGATATCGGCGCGGCGATTCAGGAATATGCGGAGGGCGAGCGCTGTTCCGTTGTTCGCGATTTTTGCGGCCATGGCCTTGGCAAGCTGTTTCATGACGAACCCAACATCTTGCATTACGGCAAGCGGGGAGAAGGCGTTCCCCTGAAACCGGGCATGTTGTTCACCATCGAACCCATGATCAACATCGGCCGCCCCCAGGTGAAAGTGCTGAGCGACGGCTGGACGGCCGTGACTCGCGACCGGTCCCTATCGGCGCAGTTCGAGCACAGTGTGGGCGTGACCGAATCAGGCGTGGAAGTTTTCACACTCTCGCCGGGCGGAATGCACCGCCCCCCCTATACGCCAGACCAGCCATTGCGATGAACGAGCTGCGCGAGTCCAGTCCGACCTGACCGGCGAACAAGTCGCTGAGCCCCATTACCGCGGGCATCGCAAGCGGCTGCGTGAACGCTTCGCCGGCGGCGGCGACCAAGGCATGCCCGACTACGAATTATTGGAGCTCATCCTGATGCGCTCCATTCCCCAGCGCGACGTCAAACCGCTTGCGAAGGCTCTCATCAACCGTTTGGGCGGCTTTGGCGAAGTGGTGGGGGCACCCGTCGAGCGCCTAACCGAAATCGACGGCATAGGGGATTCCACCGCGCTCGACCTTAAAATTGTCGCCGCAGCAGCGCGACAGATGGCGCGGGGCGAAGTCGCCAACCGCAAATCCCTGACATCATGGAAAGATGTCAGGGATTATTGCCGCACCGCCATGGCGTTTGAGGATCGCGAAGAATTCCGCATCCTGTTTCTGGACAAGCGTAACGGCTTGATCGCTGACGAAAAGCAAGGCCAGGGCACGGTCGATCACACACTCGTCTATCCCCGCGAAGTCGTCAAAAGAGCGCTGGAATTATCTTCGACAGCCCTGGTATTGGTCCATAATCATCCCTCCGGCGACCGGACCCCCTCATCAGCTGACATCCGCATGACACAGGACATCGCGGCCATCGCCAAGCCCCTGGGCATCTCCCTGCACGACCATATCATCGTCGGCCGCCATGGACATGCGAGTTTCAAAGGTTTGAAACTGATTTAATCTCGAGCAATTTACGTAGGGAACTCGACATTAACTGTCGTGCGCTAGGCTAGCGTCAGATGGACGATAGCTGCGGCTCGAACCGCCCTTGAATCCAAATCGAATTGGCGTGGTCTGGCGTTTGGCGTGAGCCGAAATCTGCTGGGATCCGAATGGGGTTCGTTAATGCGTTTCAGGCTCAGGAAAGGACACTCCCCGCTTGTCTCGCGGCTGCCAGCTCGTATTATCGCTGCAACTTGCGTCATTCTCGTTGGAATGGTTATCCTCCTCGCCTGGAGCCGTGAATCCAGCAACGCCAACGAGCGCGATGTTGAGGAGGCCCGGCTTGAAGCCGCACTGAAAGGCCAGGCAAACCGCCTGCTTCTGGCGACGATCAATCAGGCGACGAAACCTGTCGAATCCATCAGCACCGAAGGAACCCGCCCGCCCGATATGGCGTCAGGAGGTTTTGGAATTATCGAGCTGCCAGACGGCAACCGCAGCCTGTCAGCAAGCCCCGAGCTTTCCGAAGAATTCATGGCGACGCTGGCCAAACCGCTGGAACGGGTCATACAGGGGCTTTCAAATTCATTACGCGGTTCCATCAAGGAGCCGCATGAGTTCAGCACCCGGATTCTTCCTGATTCCAGCACCTCGGGATACTCGAAAATTGACGGCAAACTTGTGGCCTGGGCTCTGTTGCCCGTACGCGGCCAATTCGCAAGTGGTGCGCCCTACGCCATCGCCATTGTCCATTACGAACCCGTCGATACTGCTTTTCTGACGCGCCTTGCGGTTGAAGCGAAAACCAGTTTCGTAAAGCTGGATACTTCCCCAGCCACTTCGGCGGGCGTGAATTCTTTTGTCTACACGCACGCCAATGCGCCCGTGTATGTAAGCTGGAAGCCTGACCTCCCCGGCGACCGCATGAGCAATCTGTTGAGCGCCATTCTGACCAGCATCATGGCGCTCTACACCGGTCTTGTTGCATTTTACATGACGCGCCGGCTTGCAGAGAGCGAAACAGACAACGCGCGCATTGCCGCGCAGGACATGTTGACCGGCCTCGCCAATCGCCTGCTGTTCACGATCCATCTTGATGACGAAATAGCGCGCACGAAACGCAACCACGCGAGCTTCGCACTGTTTTATCTTGATTTCGACCGCTTCAAGGAAGTCAACGACACCTATGGGCATGATGGAGGTGACGAACTCATTGTCTCCGCCGCGCGCCGGATCGAAAAATCGTTGCGTCAGGGCGACCGCCTCGCCCGCTTCGGCGGCGACGAATTTGCCATCCTGCAAATGGATATCGGCACGTTCCGCGATTGCGAAGTGCTTGCTGACCGCATTCTGGCCAACATGCGCGAACCCTTCGATATCTATGGTCAAAAGGTGTATATCGGCATCTCCATTGGCATCACGATATCGAGCGAAGGAACGCAAGATAGGGGCGAACTGATGCGCCGTGCGGATCTTGCTCTCTATAGGGCCAAGAGTCAGGGCCGCGCCCGTTTCGCATTCTTCGACGATGCCATGAATTCGGAATTGCAAAGACAGAAGCGGCTCGAAGACGAATTGCGCCAGGCGATCAAGAACGATGAGCTGGAAGTCAACTATCAGCCCATCGTTGCTTCGGCCACACAGCAGCTGTGCGGCGTCGAGGCGCTCGTACGCTGGAACAATCCGGAGCGGGGCGTTATTCATCCGCAGGAATTCATAGCCATCGCTGAAGAGCGCGGATTGATTGTTGATCTGGGCAATTGGGTTCTGCAACGCGCGTGCGAGGATGCGCGTCATTGGCCAGGCATCAAGCTCGCCGTCAATGTCTCGGCGATGCAGTTTCGCCACAAGGATTTTCTCGACAACATTAAACTGACACTTCAGGAAACCGGCTTTCCGCCGAACAGGCTTGAACTGGAACTCACTGAATCCGTCGTCATCGCGGACGCAGATCAGGCTGAAGCCGCCATCATAGAATTGCGCGCGATGGGCGTCCGTCTGGCGCTCGATGATTTCGGCACGGGCTTTTCGAGCCTCATCTATTTGCGGCGCTTCGCCATCGACAAGATCAAGATCGACCGTTCCTTTGTGCAGATGATGGAATCGTCGAACGAGAACGCAGAAATCGTGCGCAATATTGCTGACCTCGGCCGAAGGCTGGGCCTGACGGTTACAGCCGAGGGCGTGGAACATGAAGAGCAGATCGCAAGGCTCGTGGAATTCGGCTGCCACGAGCTGCAAGGCTATCTGTTCGGAAAACCCCTGACCAGCCTGCACATTCCCGCATTGATCGCATCCAGAAAAGTCCGCGCCTTGGTGGAACTGAAGGGAACGCTCGCTGCGTAATCGCAGGGGTTACGCACGGACTCAACTGGTTTTCGTGCTGCCTGCCCGCGCAGCCTCGGCCAAAGCCTCGCGCGTGTCGATATCCAGAGTCACGTCTTCCTCACCAGCGACCTCAATAATATTCAGGTCGGGATCATTGAGGATACGCCGCGCGCCTTCATCGCCTTTGAGTGCTGAAACTCCCTTGAACAAACTGCGCGATATCAGCACCGGGTTGCCACGTTGCCCTTTGTACAGCGGCACGACGGCGTCTGCATCAGGTTGCTGCGCGAACGTCTGCAATAGCGAGGCGAGGAAATCAGCCCGGATCCGCGGCATATCTGCAAGCAGGATAAGTGCGCCCCGACAATCCTGATCGAGAGCCGCGATACCCGCCCGCACCGAGCCGGAAAGGCCCGCGGCAAAATCAGCGTTGTGAACAAAACGAACATCCACGCCTTTCAGCGCGTTCTCAACGTCTTCACGGGCATTTCCCGTAACAACGATCACGGGCCGTGCAGCGCACATCAACGCCGCTTCCGCCACATGACGCACAAGCGCCTTGCCATCCAGTTGCGCGATCACCTTTGATGAAACCGATGCATCGGCGGCGCGAAAGCGGCTCGCCTGACCCGCAGCCAGAATAATGGCGGCGACGTTACTCATCGTGTCCCTGCCCGTCGCGCAACTGGCCACGGTCGACAATTTCCATCAGCAGTCCGCCCGCGCCCATGCGGCGAATATCGCAGGCGGTTACTTCAATACCAGCAAGCAGCCGATGCAGCACCCAGTCGAAGCCATTTTCACGCGGCGAGCGGGCGCAACCGGGCGCGCCCAATACATGTACACGCTGGCCCTGGTGATCCATTCGCCCAATCAGCAATAGATTGCCGGGATCAACGGGCATACCAAATTGTTCTATTTCGCCCCCTGCCAGTTCAAGCGCAGCAGGGATGACGTCGCGCCGGTCGGTGATCGCAGAAGCGCCGAACACGACAACGATATCGCACAGTGGCGCTAGTGCCGCGATCTCCGACGCCAACGCATTCGTTTCATGCGGCGAGCGAACATCCTTCACGATGCTGGCTTGCGCCGGTGCAAGACGTGTCTCCAGAACCTTCAGCGTTTTTGTTATCACCGTCGGTTTCAGTCCGGGCAACACAGTCGAGATAACGCCCACGCGCAAAGGTTTGAATGCCACCACGCTGACCGGCGCCTTTGACGACACGGCAATGCCCTGCTGCAACATCGCGCCGGACACAGCAAAAGGAATGATCTTGATAGTGCCGATCATCTCGCCTTCCACGACACTGCGCCAGGGCGGCAAGGTCGCGACAGTCATGCTTTCATCGATATCATTGATGGCATCGAGGGCCGGCACATCAAGCTTCAACACGCCCGCACAGGTCGCAAAAATGTTTGCCCGCCCGGTGAAAGGCTTCTGAACGCGCACGTTCTTGCCTGCTATCGCGCCCGCAAGCTGGGCCGCTGCATCGTCCTCGCCGACATCGCCGGCATCCAGCGTAGCAGCGACAATCGTTTCGATTCCCGCAGTCTTCAACCCGGTCAGATGATCAGGCGAAACTATCTCGCCCTTCTTCAGAACAAGACCATCCTGGCGGATCGAATGCGCAGCGATGCCGCCCAACGCTTCAGCAGCCGGCATCCTGCCAAACTTCACGCCGCAGCTCCCGCCTTCACAGGGGTATCCGTCCGCAAGGGCTTCTTGCGCAGCGCCTGGATCACTTCGCCAAGAACAGACACCGCGATCTCTGCGGGGCTGACCGCCCCAATATCAAGCCCGATGGGCGCACGGATGCGCGCAATGGCCTCTGGTGCAAAACCAAGCGCGGTGAGGCGCTCCACACGCTTTGCATGTGTCTTCCGCGAACCCAGCGCGCCAATATAAAAACACTCTGCCCGCAGCGCGGCTTCCAGCGCGGGGTCATCGATCTTGGGATCATGCGTGAAACAGGCAAAACCCGTGTAGCGATCCGGCTTGATGCCCGGCAACACGTTTTGCGGCCATTCGGCAATCAGATTCACATCGGGAAAACGGTCCGGCGTGGCAAAAGCCGTGCGCGGGTCGATGATCGTCAAATCGAGACCGGCGACTTTCGCGATGGGTGCAAGTGCTTGCGATATATGCACGGCGCCAATCACGATCAGGCGAACCGGCGGCGTTTGAACCGTCAGGAAAAAGGATTTTCCTTCATGCTCGACATTGCCGCTCTTGCCAGAGCGCAGTGCCGCATCGAGTTGATCAGCCATGACATCGCCCGCGATAGCCTCGCCTGGCACGATGCGCTGTTCTCCCGAGGCGACATCCGTCACCAGAATGATAGCGCGCCGCTCAACCCTCGCCTTGTTGAGCGCGGAAAGATGTTCCAGTTTCATCAGTTCACCTTTTCGACATAGACGCGGATTCTGCCACCGCAGGACAATCCAACGCGCCACGCCGTTTCATCGGCAACGCCGAATTCGATCGTGCGCGGCTTGCCGTCCTCGATGACATCAAACGCCTGCGTGATGACATCGCCCTCGACACACCCGCCCGAGACTGAACCCAGAAAATTGCCATCGCCATCAATGACCAGGTGCGAACCGACCGGACGCGGCGCCGAGCCCCAGGTTTCGATGACTGTGGCAATGGCTACGCCCTTGCCGGCCTTCCGCCAGTCTTCGGCACGGGCAAGGATATCGTCGTCAGATGCCAGCATGGATGCCTCCTGAGTTTGCGAACGCTATATCGGATTGTATATAGCGCATCCCCGGCCCGTTGCGAACAGCTTTGTGCGCCGTGCGCTGTCCCCGGCCGGAAAGGTTTGACCCGTCCCCTTGCACCTTTTAAGATCAGCAACATACGGAAAGGTCGTCAGGACCGCCGAAATGTGGGAGGTTTAAACGTGCGCAAGGGATTATTGACGTCTACAATTTTGACAGCGGCACTTTTTTAAGGCAACTCCGCCCTGGCCCATGCGCCAGCGGCCAACCCCAACGGCATCAGCAATCTCGACAAATCTGACAGGACAAAAAGCGGCCAGGATGTGAATCTGCGCGGCGCGCCCGTCCCTCCCATTGCGACGCCGCTCGACAAGGTCCCCCTAGACAAGATCAAGCTGCCAGCCGGCTTCAAGGCCGAGGTCTGGTCACACGGCCATCCCGGCGCCCGCACAATGGTGCAGGGAACCAAAGGCACCATGTTCATGGGATCGCGCGTCATCAGCCGCGTTTATGCGATTACCGAGAAGGACGGTAAGCGCGAAGTCAAAACAATGCTGACCGACCTCACGCAGCCAAATGGCCTCGCCTTCAGGGACGGGGCGCTCTATGTCTTCGCCATCAACAAGGTCTTTCGTTACGACAATATCGAGGACAAGCTCGACAATCCCGGCACGCCGGTCGATCTTTCCGCAGCCTACAATTTACCGCCCGAAATTCATCATAACTAGGGCCTGTCGTCATTTAAGGGATTCGCAAATCAGTGAAAGCGTGATTCATGGGGAGCCTTCCTGAAGGAGGCTTGTGATGGAACGCCATGCTTTGCGCGACGATCAATTCGCTCGGATTGAAAATTTGCTTCCGGGTCGTCCC
>CAMDKB010000072.1 GCA_945901195.1 Rhizobium sp. Q54 | reverse complement strand
TAAAGCGATTACCCGCCCCCCGGCTTCCGCCAATCCCGCCGATTTCGGGCCACAAGATCTGGTCATCATTACCACCAAGACGCCCGCACTGCCGGAAGTTGCACGCGCCATTGGACCTTTGCTTGGTCCCAACACCGAGGTAGCCTTTTCCGAGAACGGGATTTTCTGGTTCTACGGTGATCGCTACCCGAAGGACCCCTCGCCTGCCGGCTTGAAAGTCGATTGTTCGCGGCTTGATCCGGACGGACTTCTCCACAGAACTTTCGACATTGGCCGTGTGCACGGGCTGGTCGCCTGGGCCGGCGGGGAAATCGAGACACCAGGCATCGTCCATGCCTCACGAGCCAAGGGCGTGTTTGCATTGGGCGCAGCGCTGCCCCAGAACAGCAGCGTCGCCGAACGTCTGGTGCGCGATCTGGCCGTGACGGAGGCCCAGATCGATTATGCGCCGGATCTGCGCATCCCCATGTGGAAAAAATACATGCAGGTGGGCGCGAATTTCTCGCTGTGTTCGCTCACCGCTGCGCCAATCGGCGGCATCCAGAGCGATCCTGCCGTCTACGAAGTGATGCTGGCGATGATGGGGGAGGCCGTCGCTGTCGCCAAGGCGAATGGCGTGGAGGGGCTCGGTTTCGATCCGGTCAAACTGCGCGCCAATCCCTCGAATTCTCCGCACAAGCCATCCATGTTGCAAGACCTAGAACGCGGCCGGGTGATGGAAATCGATTCATCGATCCTCGCCCTTCAGGATCTGGCGCGCGGCGCTGGCTTGCCAACCCCGGTTCTGGACATCGTCGCGCCGCTGGTTGCGCTACGCGCCAAGGTGGCGGGGCTCTATGCGGGGTGATTACTTCGCGAAGTAACAATTCGCGGGTTGATTACTTCAATGCATCGCGGGGCTTGTAGGGCTTGGTGTCACGCCATTTCTTCATCAAAGCTTCAAGGTCGCTGTCGTTTGTATCCGGCAACACAACTTTCATCGCCACCAGCAGATCGCCAGCCGCGTGCGAACCTGTTGCCGGCAGCCCCTTGCCACGCAGACGAAGGGTTCGGCCCCCGCTCGTTCCAGCCGGTACATTCAACTCGATACGACCGGTGAGTGTTGGCACTTCGACTGGCCCGCCAAGCACCGCTTCATACAGCGCCAGCGGCAGTTCGATACGCAGGTTGCGGCCTTCCACGGTGAACAGCGGATGCGTGGCGATTTTCACCGTCACGATGGCGTCTCCCGGAGGGCCGCCCATGGCGGAGTGATTGCCCTGCCCCTTCAGGCGCACCTGCTTGCCATCTTCAATACCGGTGGGAATAGTAACGTCCAGCGCCTTGCCGGTTGGCATGGCCACGCGTTTGGTCGCCCCGTTGACGGCTTCTTCCAGCGAAATGGTAATTGACGCCTGCAGGTCCTCACCGGGCTGAGCCGGGCGGCGGCCTCGGGCGCCCGCTCCAGCACCTGCAGCTTTGCCTGCGCCAAACAGTTCGGAGAAAATATCGGCAGCGTCAAACCCGCCACCGGCCCCACGTGTGCGAAAACCGCCCTGGCCGAACTCGAATTCGAAGCCGCCGGGTTGGCCGCCACGCTGGCCGCCGCCGCCGGGAAATCCCTCGAAGCCACGCGGCTTACCCTCGGCATCGATCTCGCCGCGGTCGAATTTCTGGCGTTGCGGCTCGTCGCCCAGAATTTCATAGGCCTGATTGGCTTCGGAAAACTTTTCCTTCGCCTTGGGATCGTCCTTGTTCTGGTCTGGATGATATTTCTTCGCAAGCCGGCGATACGCCTTCTTGATTTCATCGGCTTTGGCCGTTTTTGGCACGCCAAGGACTGTATAGGGATCACGTGCTGGCATGGATTTCAGAGCCCAATGATACGCCTGCCCGGATGCGGCGCAGGTGCGAATGTCTCAGGCCACATTTGGGCATTGAGGCGCAGCTTTGCAAGCAGAGCTTTTGCCGGGGCCGGCGGGTGGCAGGCTATTTGACGTAATATTTGAAGAGTTCGTCGAGCTCGGCTTTCGTGAATGGTTTCGTGATGAATTTCAGCGCCTGGGCGTCGGCCATTGCCTGATCTATGCCGCCAATCTTGTTCAGAACCAAACTCTCCGCCGGGTAGAACTGATCGCGGGTCGTGCGGGTTTCATCGACGGGGTGACCGTAGAATTTGGCGAAGGCTTCCACTGATTCCTCGCCATTGGCCATCCACGCCAGCGTTTCGGCATAACCGGCCAGGAAGCGTTGCAGAACCTGCGGGCGACCCGTGATGAACGTCAGGTTGGCCACGTGCATGCGGGCATTCATGTCACGATATTCAGGAATGTCGCTGTAGCGGGCGACAATCCGGATTTTCTTTTCGGCAAGCTGCGCCATGCCGAAAGGCGCGGCGCCCCAGCCGATATCGATCTGGCTGGACATCACCTGCGTATAGGTCGCCTGCGGCGTACCGGCGGGCTGTGCCTTGAGAGGCACACCGGCCATTTTGATCAGAGTGAGAACCGCCAGATGCGACGACGAGCCGATAGCCGAAAACGCAATGGTCTTGCCAGCCGCATCCTTCAGAGTGTTGACCGGCGAAGCGGCAGGGACATACCAGAACGGCTCCCGCGCGCCGATGACGGAATTGCCGATGGGGCGCACAGGCGCGCCTTTGGCAAATACAGCCATGATCGAGGCGACGCCTGTTGCAACAGCCACATCGACGCTGCCGGATATCAGCGCCTGCATGGTTTCGCCACCGCCAGATGTATAGACGGTCTCAGTCTTGATGCCGTGTTTGGCGAATATGCCTTTCACCTGCCCGATATCAGCAGGAGATGTCTCCCATGTGCCGCGTTGCGGCATCGCGATTTTCACGACATCAGGCGCTTGCGCCAGCACGGGCAAACAGGTCAGCGTAGGAAAGCAAGTCAGCGCGAAGAAGGCGGCAGCCAACGCTGCCCTCAGTGACACTTGAAACGCAAGGCGTCCGCACATGGCGTTCTCCCTCCCGGCGCGCTTCTTTGAGCGACCGCAGAGGGATTGTCAGAACTTCTTACCGCCGTGTCAATCCAAGGGTCATGCCTGCGCAAATCACGCCAGCCTTCAGCCTGGATCGCGCACTGACGGATTGAACTTCTTTTTCAGCCCTTGCCAGCAATCGACATAGGTCTGGTCGAGCGTGGCGAGCTTGCTGGCATAGGCCGTTACGCGTTGCGGAAATTTGGTCTCAAACATGAAGGCGAGCGAGCCCTCCATCTTCACCGGCTTCAGTTCAGCGGTTGAGGCATGTTCGAACGAGGTTTCATCGGGGCCGTGTGCGAGCATGGAATTATGCAGGCTCATGCCACCGGGCACAAACCCTTCTGGCTTGGCGTCATAAACGCCGTAAACAAGGCCCATGAATTCGGACATGATATTGCGATGATACCACGGCGGGCGGAACGTGTTTTCTCCCACCGACCAGCGTTCGGGGAAGATGACAAAATCGACATTGGCTGTGCCGGGTGTTTCAGATGGCGCGGTCAGCACGGTATAAATCGAGGGATCGGGATGATCGTACAGCACCGAGCCAACGGGCGAAAAACGACGCAGATCATATTTGTACGGCGCGTAATTGCCGTGCCAGGCCACAACATCGAGCGGCGACTGACCAATGTCACACACAAACAACTCGCCGCCCCATTTCATGAACAGCTTTGATGGCTCTTCGCGGTCTTCATAAGCCGCTTCAGGCGTCAGGAAATCGCGAGGATTGGCAAGGCAGTTGGCGCCAATGGGACCGCGATCGGGCAGAATGAAACTGCCGCCGTAATTCTCGCAGACGTAGCCGCGCGCCGGACCGTTCACCAGTTCGCACCGGAAAATAACACCGCGTGGAATGACACAGATTTCGCCCGGTTCAATTTCCAGCACGCCGAATTCGGTCGCAAAGCGGAGGCAATTCTGTTGCGCGACAATCAGCATTTCCCCATCGGAGTTGCAGAAATATTCCTTCTCCATGGACTTGGTGACCAGTAGCAAATGCGCGCCCATGCCCGCGCGGGCATCGCTGTCGCCTGCGGTCGTGATGGTGTGCAGACCCTCGATAAAATTTACTGGCGATTGTGGCAGCGGCACAGGACCCCAGCGCAATTGCGCCAGTGGCAGATCACTTTCTTCGCGCGCCTGCGGCGCGTTGCGCAATAGCCCCTTGTCCACTTTCACAAGGCGGCCGGAATGTTTCACCGACGGGCGGATGCGATAAAGCCAGGAGCGCTGGTTGCTGGATTTTGGAGCCGTAAACGCGGTGCCGCTCAGCTGTTCAGCATAGAGTCCATAATTGCATTTTTGCGGCGAATTGCGGCCGATAGGCAGAGCGCCCGGCAAGGCTTCAGTTTCGAATGAATTGCCAAACCCTGTCATGTAGCGGGTTGTTGTCCGTTGATCTTTCATGGTGCGCTCCCTGCTTATCCCCGCTTATACCGGATTCATCGGCCGGGTGGAAAGTTGCGCGCCCATCCCGCGGGCGAATTGATTTCGATCAAGCGACAATACCGAGGGCGATTTCGTGCTGGCCGACAGGGACACGCTGCTTCACGCCAATTTGCTGACTTGGCTTTGGCAAACTTTGTTTTTTTGCAGACTTGGGTGCCGCGGCGTGAAAAAACCGCTGGCTTTTGGCCAGCGGTTCAAAACCGGTATTCGCGTCTAACCCGGGGGCGTCATTTATGACGCTAAGTCTTAGACAGCCTTGAGGTTGCCTGCAGACTGCTTGCCAGTGCGGCGATCGGTCAGAATTTCGTAATTGATCTTTTGGCCTTCTGCGAGCGAACGCATGCCAGCCTGTTCCACTGCGGAGATATGAACGAAAACGTCCTTCCCGCCTTCATCGGGCTGAATGAATCCATAGCCCTTTTGGTCGTTGAACCACTTCACGGTTCCAGTGCTCATAGTCTTGCCTTTTTCATTTCAGTAAAGCCAGCGAATGCGGAATACATGAACCAGCCGATCGAGCTTTTTTAAGAGACAGTGTCGTGCGCCCGATCTTCAGAAAAGGCAGACAGCCAATCGTCCGGCCAAAGTCGAATTTCGCGTATAAATCAGAAATGTGGCGAATGCAAGGAAATGCGATGAAAGCGAAATAATTTGATCAGTTCTTACCTGAATTGTTCATGCTTGAACCGGCTGTATGATGCATTTAAATCAAAGGCTTTCTTCCCGCTTCCAGGTGACGACAACACGCACCTTGCGGCCGGGCAAATTGGGATGCGGCATCGGCGCGCTGACAATGTTCAACAAATCATCGTTCGAAAACTTGATGTTGCGCACCTGATCGCCACCGACCCAGGCTTCGTTCCAGGCCGCTTCCACGCGCGTCGTGACAACCCCGTTTTCGAACCTGTAACGGCCGGTATAGGCGACCATCGTCAGCAAAGCCTTGGCACGATCGGCGTCGTCAGCAGGGATCGGGCGGCCTTCCGCAGTCGCCAGGGCGATCCAGCGACCATCGGGCGTTGCGATCTGGCGACCGCGTGGATTCTCGCCGAAGATCGGCACACGCTCGCCGGTATCAACATCTTCATAAACCTGCGCAACAAGGCCCCAGCAGCCGACGATGCGTTCCTTGTCCGATGCGTAGGTTTTCATGTGGGTGTCCTTTTTTGGAGGCAGTAGGCATTAGGGAGTAGGCAGTAAGGGGTAGTTTGCGGGGATGCCAGTTCGCAGGGCGATCAGGCTTTAAATTTCCTACTGCCTACTGCCTACTGCCTTGCCTGTTCCCTACCCCGAAATTTTCGAAAAATCGGCCACATTATGCACTGCGTTGCGCAAGCCATTCAGCAACCGCAGCCGGTTCAGGCGCTTTTGCGGATCGGCGTCGTTGACGGTGACATCCTCGAAGAATTTATCCACGGGCGCGCGCAGTTTTGACAGAGATTGCATGGCGGATTCGTAATTTTCAGCTGATACGGCGGCGGCGGCCTCTTGCGACGCAGACGATACCGCAGCGGCGAGCGCCTTTTCTGCATCGGGTGCGCTGGCGTCAGCCTCATACGCGCCACTGAAGGCGCTCGCGTCTTTTTCCTTCTTCTCTTCGGCGCGCACGATATTGGCGGCGCGCTTGTAGCCGACGAGCAAAGATTTGCCATCTTCGGTTTCAAGAAATTTGCCGAGCGCGTTGACGCGCGCAACGATCATCAGCAGGTCGTCGTTGGTTCTCTCCCCTCCCCCGTGTGGGGAGAGGCCGGGGGTGGGCGTCGCGCCAGTCATTGAGGATTTCTCGACTCCCACCCCGCCGCCTTCGGCGTCGACCCTCCCCACAAGGGGGAGGGTATTTTCTGCGCCCATGCTCAGCACAGCGTCAATCAAATCATGCCGCGCGCCTTGATCTCGGAGGTAAACTTTTAAGCGGTCGTGGAAGAAGGAGAGGAGGTCGGAGCGCAAAGCAACTATTCGCGCCGGCACCTCTGCTTCCGATTTACGAGAGTCCGAGCCTAACTCATTGCGATAAATCCGAAGCCATTCTTCTGTTTCGTACTTGTCGATGTTGATCGCTTGACGAAGTTTGAAAAATTTATCCCCGAACCCGGATTCGATCGAATGCACACGCATTACAGCAAGTGATATTTCATGCCGCAATTGATAAATAATTCGCAACCGCAGTCCATTCTCCAACACCAGCCTGATCACACCCAACGCCGCCCTGCGCAGCGCATAGGGATCCTTACTCCCCGTCGGCTTTTCATCAATCGCCCAGAAGCCCACGAGCGTATCGAGCTTGTCGGCCAACGCGACAGCGATACTTACCGGATTTGTGGGGATGCGATCACCCGGTCCTTGCGGCTTGTAGTGTTCCTCAATCGCAGCGCAAACATCGGCATGTTCGCCCTGCAATTCCACGTATCTGCGGCCCATGAGGCCCTGCACTTCGGGAAATTCGCCGACGACTTCTGTCATCAGATCGGCTTTGCAGAGTTCGGCGGCGCGCACGGCATGTTCGACATTTGCGCCCACCAGCGGCGCAATCTCTTTGGCCAGCGCCTTGATGCGCTCGACGCGTTCGCCCTGCGTGCCGAGCTTTTCGTGAAACACGATGTTCAGGGCGCGCAGTTTCGCCATGCGCTGTTCCAGCGGCTTTCCCGCGCTGGCGAAATCGGGCAAATCGGCCTGATCGGTTTTCCAGAAATATAGCGCATCACTCAGGCGCGCGCGGATGACGCGCTGATTGCCGGCCACAATCGCCTTGCCGCCATCGCTCGCCTCGATGTTGGAGACAAGCAGAAATTTGTTGGAAAGGGAGCCTTCGTGCTTCGAGACGGCGCTACGCGCCTCCTCAGCATGAGGGCTTCCCCGCCCCTCATCCTGAGGAGCCTGCGCAGCAGGCGTCTCGAAGGAGGCGGGGCGGCACAACACAAAGCACTTCTGGTTTGCGCGGATCGTTGCGCGGATCACTTCGGCCGGGATAGCCAGAAATGCTTCGTCAAAATCACCCATGAGCACCACGGGCCACTCGACGAGGCCCGCGACTTCGGCGAGCAGCGCATCGTCTTCCACCAGCTCAAGGCCATACGCCATGGCGAGATCGCGCGCATCGTGCAGGATGATGTCGCGGCGGCGAGCGGGGTCGAGCACCACCCTTGCTTTCTCAAGGGCAGGCACGTAATCATCGAAGCGGCGCACGCGGATTTCACCGGGCGACATGAACCGGTGGCCTCGGGTCATATTGCCGCTGGCGATGCCATCCACATAAAAGCGGACGATTTCCGGCTCTTCGCCCTCAATGCCGAAAGTGCAGAGGATGGAATGCAGCGGGCGCACCCAGCGCAGGGAATCCGAACGTGTGGAGGCGGCGCCCCAGCGCATGCTCTTGGGCCAGGGAAAAGTCCGGATCATGTGCGGGATGATTTCGGCCAGCACCTCGGCGGTTGTGCGCCCGGCCTTCTCAATCACCGCGACATAGAATTCGCCCTTGCCCTTGGGGTCTTTCTCGACCTTCGCCTGATCCAGCGACGCGAGGCCCGCGCTCTTGAGAAAGCCTGCAACAGCGGCCTCGGGCGCGCCGACGCGGGGGCCTTTCTTTTCCTCGCGAGTGTCAGGCTGGCGCGCTGGCAGGCCCGCGATATGCAGCGCCAGACGGCGGGGCGTCGCGAAAGCGGCCGTGCCCTCGTAGACAAGGCCACGCTCGACGAGCGCACCAGTGACGAGCTTTTTCAGATCGTCGCTCGCCTGCTGCTGCATGCGGGCGGGAATTTCTTCGCAGAAGAGTTCAAGCAGAAGATCGGGCATGGGGTATCCGGTATGATGTTGGTGGGTTGTTAGATCAGCGTGCTGCAAACCGCAATCGGTTCACAGCACAAAAGCTGATCGAATCAATATCTGTAGAGCATCGCTGTTGCGAAAAACCGGGACCACTTTTTCGCGCGATGCTCCAGCCATGCGCGGCATTTGGGAAACCGGATTTACGGTCTATTTCTCACGCGCGCCGGTGATATAGAGCCGCGAGAGTATCCAGCGGGGTTCACGGATTGAGCGGACGTCGTCGATCACCCAGCGGCCATTTTCGAACACCAGATCGTAAACCAGTTCCACATTGCGATGATTTTTCAGGCTGACGCGTACGCGCGCCTGTTTGCCGTCGTTGCGGCGCACGGCGATAAGAACCGTCTTTTCATATCCCGGCTCGCTGGTCGTGGCGTTGACGTGATACTGGAAATCTAACCCCGCGACCGCCGCCCCCACCCGGCGCGTGGCAGCCTCGGCGGCATCCTGCAATTTCGTCAGCCGCACCGAATAGGCCAGGAAGCGCTGCTCGGCCTCAGTTCCAAAATAGAGTTTGCGAAGGACAGCCAGAGGATCGGCAACCGGCGCTGCGGGCTCAGCGGCGGGTGCGGCGGGGGCCGGAGATGGCGGCGCATTGGGTTCGGCGGCAGGTGTCGCCTGCGTCATCATAGTCTGCGCCAGTGAAGACTGCACCATGACCAGGTGCGGAGCCAGGACCCATTGCGGAGCCACAACCAGTGCAAGGCAGAGGAACAGGTGTTTCATCACATACCTCCGATAGCCTTACGCCCTTTTGAAAATAAGAACGGCGCACCGTTTTCCCGGCGCGCCGCGCATCAGTCCGAAAAACGCGGGACCGGAACTCAGATTTTGCCGTGCGTTCCATCGCAAAGGGGTCGCAAAACCGCATGTTTGCAGCCGCAGAAATAGACCTTCTGACTCTTGGTGGCGGTGTAGCGAATCGGCGCGATGCCGGAGCCTTTGTGGGTGCCATCACACAGAGGCTGCTTACTGGACAAGCCGCAGGCGCACCATGCGTAGGTTTTGCCTTCTTCCACATCCATGGGATAGGGGGCCTTCTGGGCAACGACAGGATCGGTCATTCGTTTCGCTCCGTTTGAATATTGCTTGTTCGTTCCTGAGATAAACTGGCGGATCAGCCTGGAACCATTGCAATCATGGCCCGGTTCGGGCCTTGCTGTCCAGTCTTGGCCACACCGCCAAATGCGGACGTTAAGCCGCGCCGCCGGCATCCGTTTTCAGCCACGCCTCGCCACAGGCTTTGGAGAGTTCGCGCACGCGCAGAATATAACTCTGGCGCTCGGTGACCGAAATCACGCCACGCGCGTCCAGCAGATTGAAGCGGTGCGAGGCCTTGATGCACTGGTCGTAGGCCGGCAGCACCATTTCATGGCGTTCGCCCTTGTCGCCCTTGGCGAGCAGCGCCTGGCATTCCTGCTCGGCGTCCTTGAACTGCTGGAACAGCAATGTCGTGTCGGCATGTTCAAAGTTGTGGCGGGAATATTCCTGCTCGGCCTGTTTGAAGACGTCACCATAGGTGATGCGTTCATCACCATCGAGGCCATTGAAGTTGAGGTCGTAGACATTTTCCACGCCCTGCACATACATCGCAAGACGCTCAAGCCCATAGGTGAGCTCGCCCGCGACCGGCGCGCATTCGATGCCTGCGACCTGCTGGAAATAGGTAAATTGCGACACTTCCATGCCATCGCACCAGCATTCCCAGCCGAGGCCCCAGGCCCCCAGAGTCGGGCTTTCCCAATCATCCTCCACGAAGCGAATGTCGTGCAGAGCCATGTCGACTCCGATGGCGGCGAGCGATTTCAGATAGAGATCCTGCAGATCTGGCGGCGAAGGCTTCAGGATGACCTGATACTGATAATAATGCTGGAGACGATTGGGGTTTTCTCCGTAACGGCCATCCTTTGGGCGGCGCGAAGGCTGCACATATGCGGCTTTCCAGGGCTTTGGACCCAAGGCGCGCAAGGTTGTGGCCGGGTGGAAAGTCCCTGCGCCCACTTCCATATCGTACGGCTGCAAGATCACGCAGCCCTGCTGCGCCCAGAATTGCTGCAAGGTCATGATCAGGCCCTGAAACGAGCGCGAGGGATCAAGTGAAGGCGGGCGGGAGGTTTGGGTCATCGAATTTCCGGTCGGCAAAACGGGGTGGCGCGTTGGATAGCGCGCCCGCGCGATGAATGCCAGATTAACCTTTTCCTCAGACTGCATTCAGCCTGTTTCTGCCAAAAGCGCATCATGTGACGCAGATCGCCGGACTTCGGCAACGCGTCGTCCTACGGAGACGGAGAGATGACCCATTATACGCGATTTGTTCGGACACTCGCGATGAGCGCAGTTGCCATCGTGGCAGGCGCGCTGGCGTTCGCGCAACCTGCGGCAGCGCAGTTCCATCACCGCGGCGGTGGTGGTGGTGGTGACGGTGGAGGCGCAAGATTTTCTGCGCCAGCGCCTTCGTTCCGCGCCGCAGCGCCGGCGTATGTCCGCCAGGCAGCGCCTGCGTTCGTCCGGCCAGCAGCGCCTGTCTATAGGCAGCCTGCCTACCGTGCGCCTGCTCTGCAGTTTCAGCGTCCTGTGGCCCCGGCATTCCATCGCCCGGCTTATGTGAATCCGGGCTATGTTAATCCGGGCTATTATCGCCCGCGCCCGGTCTATCGTGCGCCGGTCTATCAGGCCTACCCGCAAGCCTATCCCGTGTACCAGCCCTACCCCGTGTATCAGACCTATCCGGTCTATCAGGACTATCCGGGCGTGGCGGCATACGGTTGCGTGTGGAAGAAGCGTCGCGTCTGGACCCCGTACGGGTTGCGTATGAAGTGGAAGCGTATCTGTTACTGAGTTTGTAACGCGTATCCGCACGAAGCGCCGGTTCCGCAAGGAGCCGGCGTTATCTCTTTTCAGCAGACATTTTCAGGCGACGTTACCCGTGCATTCCCTGCGCGCACTTAACAATGCGGCGAGAGAAGCGAGCATACCGGCGACAATTATTGATACGAAAACTCCCATTTCGAAAGTCTGACAGCGAGGCGCTAATCCTTCACTAATGCGCTCGATCCTGTCCAACCGTCTGCCGACGCTTGCGCCCTATGCGATAATGTCGAGCCCTTCATGCAGCGCCGCTGCATGCCTGGTAAAGCCGCCAGCTTCTACATGAACGGCAATACCGGGCAGAATCGACAACGGCGCACGGCTTCCCTTTGTTGCGCGCAGTATAATCCGATTGGCCGCGACGCCCTCGCGCGGATGGATCGGGATGATCTCGATGGCGCCAAAGCGGCCACACAGGGAGGGCAGGATTTCAGCCAGAAAATCTGCGCGGTGAATCATCACAAAGCGCCCATCCGGCGGCAGCAGAGCTGCAGCCGCCCGGCACCAACTGTCGATACCGCCTTCCGCCAGGGAATGCGCCGTTGCGCGGGAGGGGTCGGGCGAGGTTTTCGACCAACCGGGCGACAGGTAAGGCGGGTTGGCGATCACCACATCGGCCATGCCGTTTACCAGCCCGGCGGCGCGGCGGGTGGCGGCGGACAGCGCATCCGCGCAAATCGCCTCTGCCCTGCAGACAAGACCGTTCAGCGCAATGTTGCCGACGGCCAATGCAGCAAGGGCGGGCTGAATTTCGACAAGCAGGAGCTGGTTACAGCCCTTGCGGATGGCCACCGCGAGCCCGGCTGTTCCCACGCCGGCCCCCAGATCCAGCAATGTCCCTGACGTTGCCGGCGCGGCAGCAGCCAGAAGCATGGTGTCAGTGCCGCCACGATGACCTGTCATGGGCTGGCGGATCAGCAGTTTGCCGCCCATAAGATGATCGAGCGTTGTGTTTTCAGGGGCGGCCAAATGTTCATCCATCGCGCAATTCCGCAGCGAGCCCGGCCTCCAGCAGAATTTTGCGGGCTGCGTCGAAATCGTCATCGACCACCATCACCCGCCGTTGCAGGAAGCCGGCCGATCCCTCCAGCACACTCATATGCTGATCCGCGACGAAGAAGCTGACCTCCTCCTCTGTCAGCAACGCTTCCACAGCGGAGATCAGGACTATATCGTTGGTTCGCAGTAATTCTTTCATGATTTCCAGACGATGCCCTGAGCGTTCACGGTAAATTCAGCCTTGGCCGGACCGCCGAATGTTGCGCCCAACGGGCCATCATGCGAAAGGTTTCCATCGAAATTCGCATGCCGGGTGCGGAAATAGCAAGCCAGTTACCGGCGAAGAGGAAGAGGTACGGCCGTGGGTGTCGTGGTTCAGATGGACGACAAAAGCCAGCCCTCAGGGATCGACGCCCTGTCAGGGCTCGTGCGCGCCGATATGGAAAGGGTCAACCAGACCATCCTGGCGCGCACCGGGTCCGACGTGACGATGATCCCGGAAGTCGCCAATCACCTGATTTCCTCCGGTGGCAAACGCCTGCGTCCCATGCTGACCCTCGCCACAGCGGGGCTGACGAATTACGCTGGCGAGGGGCATATCAAGCTCGCGGCCTCTGTCGAGTTCATGCACACGGCGACCTTGCTGCACGACGATGTCGTTGATGAAAGCGACATGCGACGGGGCAAGCTGGCCGCGCGGATGGTTTGGGGTAACGAGGCCTCGGTGCTGGTTGGCGATTTCCTGCTCGGACAGGCGTTCAAGATGATGGTCGAGGTTGGCTCGCTGGCCTGTCTGGATGTTCTGTCTTCCGCAGCTGCCGTGATTGCGGAAGGCGAAGTCATGCAGCTTTCTGCCGCCAAGGACATGCAGACCAGCGAGGACGATTATCTCGCCGTTATCCGCGCAAAGACGGCCGCGCTGTTTGCTGCCGCGTGCGAAGTCGGCCCGATCCTCGCTAACCGGCCCAAGGCCGAGATAGCCGCTTGCCGCAGCTATGGCGCCAATCTCGGCATCGCCTTTCAGCTCATCGACGACGCGCTGGATTACGGCGGCTCGTCAGCCAAGCTCGGCAAAAACACCGGCGATGATTTCCGGGAAGGCAAGCTCACCCTGCCCGTTGTGCTGTCTTACCGGCGCGGCAGCGATGAAGAGCGTGTATTCTGGAAGCGCACCATCGAGCTTGGCGAAATCGCCGATGGCGAACTGGAAAACACGCTGGCGCTCATGAAAAAATACCGTGCTCTGGAAGACACCGTGGAGCGCGCCCGTCATTACGGCGCGATGGCAAGAGACGCGCTGGAACTGTTCCCTGCCAGCGCCTGGAAGCGGGCGCTGATCGACGTGGTCGGATTTTGTGTGAGCCGGGCGCACTAGTCATGTGAATCTAAAATTCGCCGCATAAATTTCGTTCGGTCTTTTGGCAAAAACGCTTAACGGACGCGAGAATTTCATCCGCTGATTTTGTCCATCGATAGGGCTTGGGCTTCTCGTTGTGACGCTCGATGAAGGCGCGGATATC